>JAYTFP010000388.1:0-2006 GCA_043734285.1 Acidimicrobiaceae bacterium | reverse complement strand
AAGTCGGTCGGACGCTCCGGTGCGCAGGCGATCACGAATGACGTTCGTGCGGTCGATCCCGAGATCGCCGTCGAGTGCCCAGGCGAACGTCGTCGACTTCCCGGCCCCCGGCGATCCGATGAACTCGACGCGTTTCTCGTCGCGCACCTGGTTGCTCAACTGGTTGCTCCGCTCACCGTGACGGGAATCGCGTTCAGCCGCGCGTTGCCCGAGAGGGGGTCGACGACTCCCGACGTGAGGACGTTGCTGTTCGGCCCCGTTGTGGCGCGCGCCCGTGACATGCGGACGCCGTCGACGTCGTGCCCCCAACCGTGCGGGAGGCTCACCGTGCCGAACGCCACTTCGTCGGTGACCTCGACCGTTGCGGTGACCGAGCCGGTGTCGGACGTGATCGTGGCCGTTGCGGCCTGCGCCAGGCCGATGCGCGCCGCGTCGTCGGGATGCATCTGGAGCGTGCACCGCGGCTTGCCCTTGGTCAGCACCTCGAGGTTGTGCATCCACGAGTTGTTCGACCGCAGATGGCGGCGCCCGACCAGCAGCAGGCCGTCGTCAGGCGCCGCGTCGAGCATTGTGGCCAACCGGTCGACGTCGTCGCGCAACGGGGCGACCAGCATCTCGATGCGTCCCGACGTCGTCTTCAGGATCTCCGCGAGTCGCGGCATCAGTGGTCCGAGGTCGATTCCGTGCGGGTTCGCCCTCAACCGTTCGATGTCGAGATCGGGATACGCACCACTTCGCATCATCAGGTCGAGGAAGCGCTCGGGCGGCGGTAGCGGTGCGAGGCGTTCGAGCTCGGCGTCGACGTCGAGGCCCGCCGACTTCGCGAGCTCGCTGAGCATCATCGTGTAGACGATCTCAGGGTCGGCCTCCGCGCCGAGTCCCGCGCAGATCGCGACGAGGCGGCCGAGGAGTTCGTGCTCCTCCATTCCCGGCTCTCCCGGGGCATCGGCGCCGAGCACGGCGGGCGAGTAGTTCACGATGTTGCGGACCGACAGACCGTAGAACGCGAGATCGAAGTGGGACTTCGCAAGCGCGGAGGGCGACGGCAGGATTACGTCGGCATGACGCGACGTCTCGTTCACGTAGATGTCGACCGAGACCATGAACTCGAGCGTCGCGAGCGCCGCGTCGAGGCGTTCGGAATCGGGGCACGACCGCACGGGATTGCCGCAGTTCGCGACGAGCGCCCTGACCTGACCTGGTCCGGGCGTCTCGATCTCCTCGGCGAGCGCACCGGCGGGAAACTCACTGCGCACCTCGGGGTGACCCGACACCCGACTGCGCCAGCGGCCGGTGGTGAACCCGCGACCGCCGGGGGCGCGACCCTCTGCGGATCGTGCGTGGGCCGGCGTCGAGAACATCGCGCCACCGGCGCGGTCGAGGTTGCCGGTGATGATGTTGAGCACGTCGGCCAGCCACGAGGCCAGGGTGCCGAACTCGGTCGTGTGGGTGCCGATCCGGCCGTACACGGCGGCGGTCTCGGCGTTCGCGAGTTCGGTGGCGATCCGTCGGGTGACCGCCGCGTCGATACGGCAGTGCGCAGCAACTGTCTCGGCGGTGAAGGGCCGGAGCGCGGCGATGACGTCGTCGAGGCCGTCGACCATGCCGGCCAGTGCGCCGAGTGCGATCGCGCCGTCATCGGCGATCTCGGTGACGAGCGCCGCGAGCCACAACGCGTCGGTGCCGGGACGGATGGCGAGATGCTCATCGGCCGCCTGCGCCGACTTGGTGCGGCGGGGATCGACCACGACGATGCGGCCACCTCGTTCGCGGATCGCGGCCATGCGCCCCGGGAAGTCGGGCGCGGTGCAGAGGCTGCCGTTCGACTCGAACGGATTCGCGCCCAGCATCAGGAGGTAGTCGGTGCGATCGAGATCGGGCACCGGGATCGCATTGGGATTGCCGAACAAGTAGCCGCACGAGACGTGCTTGGGCATCTGGTCGACCGTCGATGCCGAGAACACGTTCTTGGTGGCGAGCGTCTGGATCAGCGGCCGGGCGAACAG
>JAYTFP010000387.1:0-3444 GCA_043734285.1 Acidimicrobiaceae bacterium | reverse complement strand
CACGCCGACCCGCAGAAGTACCGCCGCCTGCACGTGATCGTGGGCGACGCGAACATGAGCGAGACGGCGACGTTCCTGAAGGTCGCGACGACCGCGCTGTGGTTCGCGGTCGTCGAGGACGACGCGACCGATCGCAACTTCACGTTCGCCACGCCCGTGCCGGCGATGCGTCAGGTGTCGGCCGACCTCACCCTGTCGCGTCCGCTCGAGATGTCCGACGGTACGACGATGACCGCGCTCGAGATCCAGTGGGAGCTCTACCGGATGTGCAACGCCTACGCCGACACGCACGGCCTCGAGGCCGTCGGCGAGAAGGTCGGCGAGGAGACGCTACGTCTCTGGGCCGAGGTGCTCGAAGGACTTGAACGCGATCCGATGTCATTGGCGCATCAACTCGACTGGGTCGCGAAGTACCGCCTGATCGAGGGTTACCGCGAGCGGCACGACCTCGGATGGGGCGATCCCCGCCTCCGCGCGCTCGATCTCCAGTACCACGACATCCGTCCCGACAAGTCGCTGGCACGACGGGTCGGCCTCGACACCCTGGTCGACGACGACGACGTGCGACACGCCGTCACCAAGCCACCGCCTGACACCCGCGCCTGGTTCCGCGGCACCTGCCTGCAGCGGTTCCCCGACGAGATCGTCTCGGCCAACTGGGACTCGATGGTGTTCGACATCGGCGGTACCTCGCTCAAGCGGGTGCCGATGATGGAGCCGATGCGGGGGACCGAGGCTGCCCTCGGGGCGATCGTCGACGCATCGGTCAACGCCAGCGATCTGCTGGCCCGCCTCGGTTCCTGAGACCCGCCAGCCGACAATCCAGAGAGCGGGGCCCATCGCGTTTGGAACAACGACCCTCGCGCTACCGTTGGCCTCTATCGGAGGTTGAACAATGCCCGAACGTGAACTGAAGAAGAAGGCGGCGCCGCAACGCCACGTCGAGGAGCACGTCGACGCCCCTGCCAAGAGCGAGTCCGGCGAGAAGATCAAGGCCGAACTCGACGACCTCCTCGACGAGATCGATGACGTCCTCGAGACGAACGCCGAGGATTTCGTGAAGTCCTACATCCAGAAGGGCGGCGAGTAGGCCTTCATGATGCCCTTCTACCGCCCGGACGACGATCCTGGGCCCGACTTCGCCGCGCTCTTGCGACGCAACGGTCTCGACACTCCGAGCGTCGCGATCGACGAGCGCGACCGTCACCTGATCACGCACGGCACGACCTGCGTCGCCGTGCGTTACGCCGATGGTGTCGTCATGGCGGGCGACCGCCGCGCCACGTCGGGCAACTGGATCAGCCATCGGAGTATCGAGAAGGTGTTCCCGGCCGATCGCCACTCGGGCGTCGCGATCGCCGGCGCCGCGGGACCGGCCATCGAGATGGTCCGCCTTTTCCAGTTGCAGCTCGAGCACTACGAGAAGGTCGAGGGCTCACAGCTCAGCCTCGAGGGCAAGGCCAACCAGCTCAGCCAGATGGTGCGCAGCAACCTTCCCGCGGCCATGTCGGGCATGGGAGTCGTGCCGATCTTCGCCGGCTACGACAGGGCACGGTCGATGGGCCGCCTCTTCCAGTACGACATCACCGGCGGCCGCTACGAAGAGTCCGACTACGCGGCGACCGGATCCGGCTCATTGCACGCGTCGACGGTCGTGAAGCTGGGCTTTCGCGACAGCCTCACTCGTGACGAGGCGGTCGACCTCGTCATCCACGCGCTGTGGGAAGCCGCCGACGAAGACTCGGCGACGGGCGGACCCGATCTCATCCGCCGAATCTTTCCCGTCGTCGCGACGATCACCACCGACGGCTTCGAGCGTCTCGACGACGGCGACCTCGAGACACGTTCCCGAGCACTGATCGGCCGCATCGAAGGCGGAACTCAGTCATGACTGGAATTCACCCATGAGCATGCCGTTCTACGTCGCGCCTGAACAGGTGATGAAGGACCGCGCCGACTACGCGCGCAAGGGCATCGCCCGTGGTCGCAGCCTCGTCGCGGCCGAGTTCGACGCCGGGATCCTGCTCTGCGCCGAGAACCCGTCACGGATGTTGCGCAAGATCTCCGAGATCTACGACCGCATCGCCTTCGCCGGCGTCGGCAAGTACAACGAGTTCGACCAGCTGCGTATCGCCGGTGTGCGCCACGCCGACCTCAAGGGGTTCTCGTTCAGCCGCGAGGATGTCGACGCGCGCAGCCTCGCGAACCAATACGCCCAGATCCTCGGCCAGGTGTTCACGCACGAGATGAAGCCGATGGAGGTCGAGATCCTCGTCGCAGAGGTCGGCGCCGAGCCGGGCGGCGATCAGCTGTTCCACATCCAGTACGACGGAACGCTGGTCGACGAGAACCAGTTCACAGTCCTGGGCGGCGCTGCCGAGGCCATCCGCACGAGGATGAAAGAGTCGTGGGTCGCCGGTTCCGACCTCGCGACCGTGCTCCGTGCGGCGGTTGACGCGCTCGCGGGTCCCGATCGCGAGCTCACCGAGCCCGAACTCGAGGTGGCCGTGCTCGATCGCACCGGCCCGCGTCGTGCCTTTCGCCGTATCGACGACGCCGATCTGGTGGCCCTGCTCACCCCCTGAGTGTGTGCGTTACGCTCGCTCCGGTGCCTCAGCGGCACGTCAAAGGGGGGACAGATGGCACGCGTGAGCATTCGTCGCGGCACGATGGGAGTCTCACTGACCGCCGTCGCGCTGTTGGGAATCGTTGCGTGCGTGCCGACCACGCCGCCGACACCGGGCGCCGCGACGCGCCACTTCGTCACGCGGACCGACGTGCCGACCGGCGTGCCGGCAAGTGACGTGCGTGCGGTCGACGTCAACGGCGATGGCCGCAAGGACCTCGTCGGCATCACGGGGTCGAGCCCGAGCTCGGTGGTCTCGGTGCTGCTCGCCGACGCGTCGGGCGGATACGGCGCCCGTGTCGACTACTCGGGCGGCGGCATGATCCGGTCGATCGAGCTCGGCGACACGAACGGCGACGGCGTCACCGACGTCGTTGCGGCAAACGGCACGAACGGCACCCTCTCCGTGCTGCTCGGGCACTCGAACGGCACCTTCGACTCGCCGATCGTGACGACGCTGGGTGGCACGCTCGGCGGGTTCACCACGTCATCGACGATCGCACTCGCCAAGCTCGACGGTGACGCCTACGTCGACGGCATCGTCGTCGACAACGCTGCCAACTCGCGCCTGTTCGTGCTCCACGGCGTCGGCAACGGGACCTTCACCGCGACACCTCTCGCCTCAGCGCAGACCCGCACCCGTTCGGTGACGCTCGCCGACATGAACCACGACAACGTGCTCGACCTCGTGTCGACGTCCGACGACGGCCTCAGCCCGGGCATGGCGTCGATCAACCTCGGCCTCGGAGGCGGGGCGTTCGGCTCGCGAGCCGATCAGCCGATGCCGACCACGTCCAACTGGGTGAGCGCTGGCGATT
>JAYTFP010000386.1:0-11025 GCA_043734285.1 Acidimicrobiaceae bacterium | reverse complement strand
GCCGCCTCTCGGCGCACGCTCAACCCCAGGTCGAGGGATCTTCGGGGTCCGGCGCGACCGCTCCGGGGAGGTAATGCGTGTAGAGATCCTCGATGAGCTCTTTGATGCCGGCGGTGTCGGAGCCCTTGGAGATGTCGAGGGTGACAACCGAGCCGTTGATGTGGATCGAGTCGATGCCACCGCGGTCGAACAGGCGACGGGCGAGCACATCGGGTGGACGCTCCCCCACGATCACGTCATCAGGCTTGTAGCGCTCGTGGCCGGTACCGGTGAGCACCCGGTTCAGCTCGTAGCGGACGACCCCGCCGCGGCGGGACTTGCTCTCGATGACGGTGACCGGCTGACCCATGGCGGCTCAGATCGTAGCCGTGTCGCCCCGACCGTCCCCAACCCGTGGCGCGTTCGGAACGACCGACCGAGCGGCCCATGCGGCGAGCGCGATCGAGACCACGGCGAGCGCCACGTGGACGGCGATGAACGCCGCGGGATGGTCGTGCACCGCGATGAATCCGACCCGCACGACCCACACGACCGTGGTCACTGCGGCAGCGCCGCGTATGGCGGCCACCCGCACCGCCGGCGGGGTCGGCGCGACGAACAGAGCCGTGACGCCGAGACCGAGCAGCACGAACATCACGGGGAGGACGAAATCGCCCGCCGTCCATCCGGCGGTCGCCATGACGTTGCGGACGCGGCCCGCCCACACGATCTCGGTCCACGCGACGAACGCGATGACAGCGGCGGGGGGACGGCGCACCCGCGAAGCGTAGCGAGATGGCTCCCGGCGTGAGAACCGGTGGAGATCGGCACGCTCCGGCGCGATGCTCGGATCATCGGGCGACGACGCCCGATCGAGAGGGGGCCTGATGGCCAAGTACCTGTTCGAAGCGTCGTACACCGCGGCCGGGCTGGAGGGCCTGAGGAAGGCCGGAGCGGCAAGCCGCGAAGCAGCGATCAGCGACATGTGCGGCAGCGTCGGTGGATCGATGGAGTCGTTCCACTTCGCGTTCGGCGACGTGGACGTCTTCACCATCTGCGAACTGCCCGACGACGAGACGGCAGCAGCGGTGGCGTTCGCGGTCGGAGCCGCCGGCGCCGTGCAACTCACGACGATCAAGCTGCTGACGGTCGGCGAGGCCGACGCGGCGATCGCCAGGACGGTCGCCTACCGGCCACCCGGGTCCTGAGTCGCTGAGTCGGACGCTCGCGGTCAGTTGGCGAGCGAGGGATGCGCCGACGACACCTCGGGACGCGCCCAGGCGTCGTCGTCGACATGGATCTGCGTGACATGGGGGATGTCACCGATACCGTTCGCCCGCACCGTGACCGATCCCCGTTTCTCGACCCACTCGGGCAGGTCGTCGTCGAGTCCGACGCACAGCGCTTCACCCGGCGCTGCGGCCTCGCAGAGCCGCGCCGCGAGATTGACCGGACGGCCGATGTAGTCGTCGCCCTCGAAGTGCAGCACCGTCCCACCGGCGATACCCGCGTGGATGTCGAACGGATCGTCGCGGAATCGCAGGATCAACTCGGCAACGGTGGCGAGCACCGGTCCGGGTTGGGTGCCGACGAGCATGGCGCCGTCGCCGAGCCACTTGGCGACCCTGGCACCGCGGCGCGTGGCGACGTCACGGCTCGCGCTGCGGAACCGGGTCAACACCTCGATCGCCGCGTGTGCCCCGTGCTGGTGTGTGTACGCGGTGAACCCGCAGACGTCCACGAAGGCGAACACCCGGTACTGCGACTGCGCCAGCTCGATCCACTCGGGTACCGGACGCTCGGTCCCGGTGCCATCGGGCGCGATCGCCGGGATCTCCTCGGTCGGACCACCCCGCGACGCCGTCGGATCGCCGTCGGTCGTGATGATGCGACGCAGCGCTCGCTGCGCGCCATCGAGTGGGGCAGCGACCTTCGGACGCTTCTGCGCACTGGGGGGAGTGGTTCGGGGCGCCATGTCGTCGATGGTCGCAGCCCCCGCTCACTCCAGCAAGCACCCTGGGGTGGTCGTTGCGCACACGTGACATCGGTCGCACCGCGCGAGCGGGCGCGTCAGGAAAGTTCGAGCTCGAGTTGGTCGGCGTCGGATCCCGGGAGGCGCCACGACCGGCGGTGCTGCTCGCTCGGTCCGAGATCGCGCAGGGCCGCCATGTGGTCGGGCGTGGCATAGCCCTTGTTGACGCACCATCCGTAGTCGGGGAAGTCGTCGTGCATCTCGACCATCAACCGATCGCGTTCGACCTTGGCGACCACGCTGGCTGCAGCCACCGACGCGCAGTGGAGGTCGGCTTTGATGCGCAACTCGACGGTCGACGGATGCGAGGCGAGCGGCGAGTCCGCGCAGCGCATCGGGCGGCGGTACCAGTCGAAGTTGCCGTCGAGGAGCACCATCGTCGGCGGCGCGGGGAGTGCAGCCAGCGCCCGCTCACCCGCGAGTCGGAGCGCGCGCATGATGCCGATGCGGTCGATCTCGGCCGCGGACGCGTGACCGACCGCGGAGGCGATCGCCCAGCGTTCGATCCGCGGAACGAGCGCCTCGCGGGCCGCCGCTGTCAGCAGCTTGCTGTCGCGCAGCCCGCCCGGCGGGCGGCGGGTGGAGGGGTCGACCACGACGACCCCCACGGTGACCGGTCCTGCCAGCGAACCACGTCCGACCTCGTCGCTGCCGGCGACGGCGAGGTGACCCTCGCCCAGTCGGGACCGCTCGGTCGTGAGGTTCGGCGCCTTGCCACGTGCCACGGCCCGAACCTAGCGGGCGCGTTCAGTTTTCCGGGCGACAGGCCGATAGAGACCTGTAGTGCACGCCGAATCCGGGGGGGATCCCATGATCGAGGCAGACACCGAGGGTGTCGAACTGATCGACGACCTGCGATCCGGCACCGAGGTCGAGGTACGGCGACGCTTCGACCAGGCCTGGGCGCACGGATTCGTGATCGACGATGTCGACGACGCCGGATACTGGCTGCGGCGCAAGTCGGATGGCGCGCTGCTCCCCGTCGCATTCCCCGGCGACGACGTCCGCACCGCCCGCGACAGCTGAGCTCGCCGAGGACCGTCAGTCGAAGGAGGGCTGGGCGAGCAACGCCTCGCCCTTGATCTCGCGGGAGTGCCACGCATCATCGAGACGCGGCGTGCGCCACACGGGCGTCTCGTCGGAGGTCGACAACCGATCCGCGTCGGGCTCGAGCTCCCACAACTATGCCGGCCGCTCGCCGTGCCACCGCATCGCGACCGACACGATCCCCCACCTCGTCGGCACCCTGTGCGCTTCGAGTGACGCGCCGAGCGACGCCGGCGTCCATCCGCCGAAGACGTCGAGGCCTTCCGCGGTCTCGGCCACTGCGGCGTCGATCGCGGCGATGACGAGGTCGGCGGACGCGGTGAGCCCAGCAACTGGCGATGTCGGTCCATCCGCCGCGTCGCCCGTGTCAGCCGCATTCGCGTCGGTCGCGTCATCGCCGTCGGCGAGTGTCACGGCGAACGCGCGGAGATCGGCCGCGACACCCGCCTGGTCGATCGCGACGAGCGCGGGTGTGATCGCGTGCAGGGCTGCCGACGCGGCGGACGCTGCCGGTGAACCGATGGGCAGCGGCGGACGTCGCCGTCCACGGCCGAGCCAGTGACCCGCCTTGGCGATGGGCCCGATGAGTGCCTCGAGACGGTCGGCGTCGACACCTGCGGACCAGAGGGCGGCGGTGGCCGCGAGGAATCGCGTCGTCGCGTCGAGTGGATCGGCCGAGTCGATGCGCCCGTCGAGTTTCTGCGAGTCGACGACCGCGGCGATCACCTCGCCGATCTCGTCGAGCCAGCCGAGACGCGCCGTCGCCGTCGCGACCGCGGCGAGGTCGCGCGCGTCGGCCGTCGGCTCGGGTCCCATCAGCACGTCGGCGCGAGCGGCGTCGAACGCGGCGACGCTCGCGTCGTCGAGGCCCTCGAGACGGACGCCCCTCGACACGAAGGTGTTCCACCCGGATGCAACCTGGGTCGCGCTGGGTGCGGTGACTCGATCGAACGGCTCGACGGTCGGCTCGGGATCGCGTGTGCGACGCGCACGGGCCGGCGGGCGGGGGTCGACGAGCGCCATCAGCGACGTCGTGTGGGGCACAGGGAGGATCAGCGCCAACACGCCCGCGATCGCACCGGTGGGACGTTCGAGGAACCGCTCACCGTCGAGCGCCAGGCGCAACTGCTCGGGCGTCGATGCGTAGGCGAACCGTGCCGCGGGGCGGGTGAGCTGCACCACCGCGACACCGTCGATCCAGACCGACGTGCCGTCGGTCGTCATGTCGTCGTCGGACACCACCACGAAGGCTGCGGCGAACGGCACCGGCGACGCGTTCTCGACGTCGACGACCACGCCGCGACGATCCGAGCCCGCGAGGACCGCGCCGTAACAGCGTGCGATCGCATCGCCGGACGGCACCTTGATGATCGTCTCGAGGACGGGCATCGAGTCGATCGCACGCTGCCGGCACGACGGTTCGTCCGAAGGCACGTGCCAGCGGTCCTCGCCACCGATCCACCACTGTGCCGACCACACGGGGCCGGACGCACCGAGGGGCGACACGCTGCCGGCACGATCGACGAGACCTGATGGGCCCTCGCCGACATCGCCGACCCGCGTCGCGGCGTCAGAAGGTCTGGGCATGATGCTCGATCCCCAGGTCGCGTCCGATGAGCCCGCGGTAGGCTTCAGCCGCGGTCCGACCGCCATGACACACGGCCTCGACCTCTGAGGAGATCGGCATCGTCACGCCGTATTCCTGTGCGAGTTCGCCGACGACCCGCGCGGTCTTGATGCCCTCGGCCACCATGTTCATCTGGGCCACGATCTCGTCGACGGTGAGACCGCGACCGAGTTGCTCACCGACGTGTCGGTTGCGGCTCTGCGGCGAGATGCAGGTCGCGATGAGGTCGCCCATGCCGGCGAGACCCGCGAACGTGACGTCCTGGCCGCCCATCGCGTTGCCGAGGCGGCTGAGCTCCGAGAGGCCACGGGTGATGACCGCCGCACGCGTGTTGTCGCCGGTGCCGAGTCCGTCGGCCATGCCCGACGCGATCGCGATCACATTCTTGAGCGCACCAGCGATCTCGCAACCGACCACGTCGGGGTTGACGTAGACGCGGAAGAGTTGGGTGGCAAAGACCTCTTGCAGCCGCGCCGCGACGACGGGGTCGTTCGTCGCGACCACCGCGGCAGCGGCGTCGCCCGCGAGGATCTCCTTCGCCAAGTTCGGTCCGGTGAGCACCGCGACCGGATGCCCGGGCACCACCTCATGCGCGATCTCGCTCATCCGCAGCCGCGATCCCTGTTCGAGACCCTTGGTGAGGCTCACGATCGGCACCCAGGCACGGAGGTGTTCGGCGACCGACTCGAGCGTCGACCGGTAGGCGTGCGACGGCACCCCCATGACCAGGACGTCGGCCTGGCTGACGGCCTCGCCGAGGTCGGCGGTGGCGACCAGGGACGGATGGAGATCGAAGCCCGCGAGGTAGCGGCTGTTCTGGTGCGACGAGTTGATCTCGTCGGCGGTGTCGTCTCGGCGCGCCCACAGCACTGTCGGCACGTTGTGGGCCGCGAGATGGGCCACCGTCGTGCCCCACGAACCACCTCCGATGACCGCCACCCGTATCCGCATGGCCGTTCACCCTAGAACCGAGCGCCCGGGGACGCTGAAGCTCAACACCGCATGGCCGACGCCGCACAGAAGTGACCGTCGTACACTCCCCGGCCATGGCCGCCGATCACGACACCCGCGACGGCACGGTCGCGGTGGTCGTGCCCATCAAGGCGTTCGAGCGGGCGAAGGGTCGGCTGTCCGAACATCTCGACCCCGATCAGCGGCGCGACCTCGCCGAGTCGATGGCCGCAGGTGTCGTCGATGCGGCTCGACGCGACGGGTTCGCGGTGATCGTCGTCACCGACGACGACGAGGTCGAGGCCTGGGCCCGGGCTCGCGGCGCCGACGTGGCGCGACCGACGGTCATCGGCCTCGATGCGGCGGCGGATGCGGGGGTCGCAGCGGCCGCGGCCCGCGGCTGGAGCGTCGTCGTGATCGCGCACGCGGATCTTCCCTACGCGACGACGTTTGCCCACCTGACCGACCGCTCCGCCGACCTCGTGCTCGTGCCCGACCGTCATCACGACGGCACCAACGTGCTCGTGACCGACGTCGATTCGGATTTCACCTTTCACTACGGCCCCGGCTCGTTGCAGCGTCACATCGGCGAGGCGGCTCGACGATCACTCACGGTCGAGATCGTCGACGATCCCGCGCTGGCCTGGGACGTCGACGTGCCGGCCGATCTGCCGACCGACCGCACCGTCGCCGTCGAGGGCACTGCCGAACGATGAACCTCGAGTTGCCCGAACGGGCGTTGGCGATCGGCGCGCATCCCGATGACGTCGAGTTCTGGTGCGGCGCGACGCTCGCGCGCTGGTCGCGCAGCGGCACCCGGGTCCACCACCTGATCTGCACCGACGGATCGAAGGGGACGTGGGACCCAGACGCCGCGCTCGACGAACTCGTCGCGCTGCGTCAACGAGAGCAACGCGACGCCGCACGAGCGCTCGGCGCAACCGGCGAGGTCGTCTTCCTCGGCGAGGTCGATGGTGAGCTCACGCACAGCCGCGACGTGATCTCGCGGGTCGCCGCCGTCATCCGCGCCGTGCGCCCCGACGTCGTGCTCGGCCACGATCCATGGAAGCGCTACCGCCTTCATCCTGACCACCGCGCCGCGGGATTCATCACCACCGACGCGATCGTCGCGGCGCGCGATCCGCATTTCTTCCCCGAGCACGGATCGGCGCCGCACCGACCGACGGCCCTGCTGCTCTTCGAGGCTGACGAGCCCAACCATCTCGAGGAAGCCGACGACGACGGGCTCGCGGCGCGCATCGCCGCGCTCGAAGCACACCGCAGTCAGTTCGAGACCACGCACTTCTACCGGCTCGCCGACGGCGACGACCCGCAGACCGCGTTCCGCAGCAAGGAACGTCAGAAGATGACCGACGCTGCCGCACCCTTCGGTGCCGCGCTCGGCGAAGCGTTCCACGTCATCAGCGACCTCTGACCGCCGCGGGCACGCACTCTGATGTGCTGCGCGCCGGGTCCGAACGCGGTTGTCGTGGCCTGCGCCTCGGCGTCCTCGCCAGACGATGGCGAGCAGGAGACAGTCCGCGGGTCGAGCACTAACGTTGCGTCGTGGGAGATCTCGGAGCGCTCGAACAGCGGGACGTCGAGTCGCCAGGTCGATCTACCTGCTCATCGTCGGTGTCGCCATCGTCATCGGCATCGCGATCGCCTATCGAAACCCCAATGACGCCCGCTGCGTGGAGCGCGATCAGCTCAACCAGGCTCTGAAGACGTTCAACTCCGACGGTGTTCCGAGAGCCGCGCCAAGTGACGGGTGTACCTGACGCTCCGGGGCGACTCTGACCGCTACGACTTCGGCGCGCGGCCGGTGCCTGCACCGCCGGCGAACGCCTGCGCGATCGAGATCCACTCGGTCGCGACGTCGCCGGTGACGCGCAACGCGGTGTCGCTGACGTGCCGACGCTGCGTGACCACCAGGCAGAAGTCGATCGCCTCGCCCTCGACCCGATCCGCGGCGTCGCCGGGCCCCCAGCGGTATTCGTCGCCGTCGGGACCGGCCAGCACGACATCGATCGGCACGTCGGGAACCGCCCGCTCGTTCACCGTGAACGAGTACGCCATCGCGCCCACCCCGATGTGCGCGATGTGACGCACCCGCGCGCTGACCGAGGGCAGCTCGTCCAACGCGTCGCGGACGTCCTGGCCGTGCGCCCAGCACTCCATCAGTCGCGCGGTGATGAACGACATCGAGCTCATCGGCGGTCCGAACCAGGGGACGCGCACCGACGGATCGGCGGCGCGGGCGACGACCACGAGGCGGTCGTGCGCGGCCCGCCACCAGGCCACGACTTCGCTGGGAGTCATCGCCCGCCCTCGGGCGAGGTAGGCGGCAACCGGGTCGTCGGCTTCGCGGATCATCCGGTCGAGGTCGCTCAGGAAGCGGTCGGGATCCTCCATCGCGAGGCACGCCGCCTCGTCGAAACCGGCGAGATGACCGAGCTGGTCGAGCACCTTCCAGCCCTCGGCCGGCGTGTCCATGTACAGCCACTCGGTCGAGGTTCCGCGAACGACTTCGTCGAGCGCCGCGAACTCGGCGACGAGATCGTCGATCAGAGGATCGAGACGGCCGGCCATGACGTCAGTGCGCTGGCGCGGCGGTCGTCGGGGTCGCCGCGACAGTGGTCGTCGTCTTCGGCTTCGGCTTGTGCTTCACCGTGGTCGTGGGGATCGGGACCGTCGTCGCGTTCGTGGGCGATGGATTGGGCGTCGAGGTGGGTGACGGCTTCGTCTGATCGAGCACCGACGTCGTCGATGCGTCGTCGGACGGCAACGGTTGAACACCCGGAACATCGGCACGCTTCGCGAACTGCGTCGGGACCAGGCGCTCGAGCATCGACTTCTCGATCTTGTCCATCCGGTCGGAGATCTGGTGGGGCCGGCCCTGATACTCGAGCGCGATGATCACCGAGCCGACCTGCATGTAGGTGACGACGCGGGTCGTGCCGCCGCCGACCGGCTGCAACGTCCGTGAAATGTACGAGTCCTCCGACACCGGTGGGCTGCGACGGTCGTCGCGCACCTCGAACTCGGTGCGGTTGCCACCGTCGACCTGGAAGAAGCGCGAGCTCTTGCACGAGCCGAGCGCGGTGCGAATGCGACCGAGGTAGTTGCGCGCGTCGATCACGTTGGTCATCGGGAGCGCCTCGGAGAAGATCACGGCGCTGTTGTTCGTGTCGACGAAGTTGCGACTCAACGCCGCGCCAAGGCGCGTCGACGGCTCGACCTTCTGACCGCAGTAGCTGGTGGTGATGAGGCTGACGAGTTGCGAGACCTTCGGATCACCCTGCTGCCACGTGGTGTCGAGGTCGGCCTGCTGCACGAGGGCCTGGTCGGCGTCGAACGAGCCGAACAAGGCGTTCTGGTCGATGTCGACGGGCACCACACCGCTCGGCATCAGGTGGCGGATCGGATACGCCATCGCGTAACCGGCAGCGATGCCGGTGCCGACGATGATCGCGGCAAGCAGCAGCAGCCGTCCCATGAGACCCGAGGCCAGGCGCGATCGTTTCGGCGAGCGCGCCGACTGAGGGGGTGGTGCCACGGCGCCAGCCTAGGTCAGTCGGGGCCCCCGAAACGGTTGATCCAGGCCTCGATGTCGTCGTCGGTCACCTTCGCGAACAGCAGGTCGGGGGCGTCGAGTCGGCTCCCGCCGACGAGCTCGAGAATCGAACCGGCGAGCGCCGGCGTGACGCCCGAGAGCGCGTCGGCGTCGGGCAGCACCGTCGACAGGCGGTCGCACGAGAACGGGATGAAGGGCGCGCTCAGATGCGCGTAGAGCCGCATCAGCCCGAGCGCGGTTCTCAGGGTCATCGCTGCGAGGTCGCGGTCGACCTTGATCGATCTCCAGGGCTCGCGCGCCTCGAGATAGACGTTGCCCTCGGCCCACAACGCGCGCAGCGCCTGCGCGCTCTTGCGGAACTCGAGTCGTTTGAGTGAGCCGTGGTAGTCGTCGATCAATTCGGCCACACGCTGGACCAGCGCGTGTTCGACATCGCCCGGCTGGGCGCCCTCGGGCACGACATCGCCGAACCCCCGCGCGACCTGGGTGACCGTGCGGTTGACGAAATTGCCGAACGTTCCCACGAGGTCTTTGTTCACCGCGTCGGCGAACAGCTCCCACGTGAAGCTCGTGTCGTCGCTCTCGGGGGCGTTCGCGAGCAGGTACCAGCGCCAGCAGTCGGCCGGCAGCAGCTCGAGCGCGCCGGTCATGAACACGCCGCGATGCTGGCTCGTCGAGAACTTGCCGCCGTAGTAATTGAGCCAGTTGAAGCCCTTCAGCTGATCGACCAGCTTCCACGGCTCACCCGAACCGATGAGCGTCGCCGGGAAGCTCAACGTGTGGAACGGGATGTTGTCCTTCGCCATGAACTCGGTGTAGGTGACGTCGCCGGCACCCTTGTCGAGGCGCCACCACGACTCCCAGTCGCGCCGATCGGGATCGACTTCGGCCCAGTCGCGGGTCGCCGCGAGGTAGCCGATCGGCGCGTCGAACCAGACGTAGAAGACCTTCGACTCGAACCCCGGTCGATCGACGGGTACACCCCACGCGAGGTCGCGGGTGATGCCGCGGTCTTCGAGCCCCTCGTCGAGCCACTTGAAGGCGATCGACGTCACCAGCGTCGGCCACTCGCCGACCTTCGACTCGATCCACGACCGCAGCTGGTCGGCGAGGTGCGACTGGAGCAGGTAGAGGTGGCGACTCTCGCGGACCTCGAGCTCGGTCGACCCTGAGATGGCCGACCTCGGATCGATGAGATCGGTCGGATCGAGCAACTTGCCGCAGTCTTCGCACTGGTCACCGCGAGCGCGGGGGTAGCCGCAGTTCGGGCACGTGCCCTCGACGTAGCGATCGGGGAGGAAGCGCCCGTCGGCCACTGAGTAGATCTGGCTCGTCACCCGCTCCTCGATCAGGCCGGCGTCGTCGAGGACGCGCGCGAAGTGCTGGGTCAGCTCGTAATTGGCGACCGACGACGTACGACCGAAGTGGTCGAACGACAGCCCGAACCGCTCGCAGAGGTCGCGCTGGAGCTCGTGGTTGATCCGGCAGAACTCGGCGACGTCGAGCCCGGCCTCTCGCGCCGCGAGCTCAGCGGGCGTGCCGTGTTCGTCGGTGGCGCAGATGTAGATCACTTCGTCGCCGCGCAGCCGCAGGAACCGTGCGTAGGTGTCGGCCGGCAGCATCGAACCGACGAGATTGCCGAGATGCTTCTCGCCGTTGATGTAGGGCAACGCGCTCGTGATCAGATGGCGGGACATGGCGGCGTCAGCGTACCGCCCACTATCGGTCATCCTCGCTGTCGGCGGTCGGTTCTACGATCGCCTCGTGACCCTCGACACGGCGTTGTACGGGCTCGACATCGAAACCGACACC
>JAYTFP010000385.1:0-7498 GCA_043734285.1 Acidimicrobiaceae bacterium | reverse complement strand
ATGCGCGCCTTGCGCTCATGCGCGAACAGGATCTCGAGGCCGCCTTCTTCTTCCCGACGCTCGGCGTCGGCATGGAGAGTTCGCTGGCCGGTGACCGCGAGGCGATGCTCGCGGCGTTCCGCGGGTTCAACCGGTGGCTGCTCGATGACTGGACCTACCACTACGACGACCGGATCTTCGCGGCGCCGTACCTCACGCTCGCCGACGTCGGCTGGGCGTTGGAGGAACTCGACTTCGTCCTCGAGCAAGGCGCGCGGATCATCAACATGCGCCCTGGTCCGATCGCGGATCCCGCCGGCAACCGCAGCTTCGGTCATCCCGATCACGATCCGTTCTGGGCCCGCGTCAACGAGGCCGGCGTCACGGTCGCGTTCCACGCGGGCGACGCGGGCTACGGCTTCATGCTCGAGCAGTGGGGCGTGAGCCCCGAGTTCCAGGCATTCCGCATCCCCGTGCTGTTCCAGCTCCTGACGATGTCGCCGATCTCCGACACCGTCGCGGCGTTCCTCGCCGATGGCGTGTTCCTGCGCTTCCCCAACCTGCGTATCGCCACGATCGAAAACGGTTCCGAGTGGGTCCGGCCGCTCTTCTCGAAACTCAAGAAGGCCTACGCGATGCGCGGACCGATGTGGGACGAGGATCCGCGCGAGACGTTCCGCCGCCACGTGTGGGTCGCGCCGTTCTACGAGGACGATCTCTCGGGGCTGCGCGACATGATCGGCATCGACCATGTGCTGTTCGGCTCTGACTATCCGCACGCCGAGGGTCTCGCCGATCCACTCAGCTACGTCGACGACCTGACGCTCGCCGGCTTCGGTGCCGACGACATCGACAAGGTCATGTACTCGAACGCCGCAGGGCTCGCGCTGCGCCAACCTGTCGGTTCGTGATGGCCGACGACAACGAGCTCGTGTTGATCGACGAACCGGCACCGCACGTGCGCCGGCTCACGATGAACCGTCCTGAGAAGCGCAACGCGCTGTTCCACCCGCTACGCGGCGCGATCCTCGACGCTCTCCGCGACGGCGACCAAGACGCGGACGTGCGGGTGATGATCATCCGAGGCGCCGGCCCCTCGTTCTCCGCGGGGTACGACATCGGCGGCGGGAACGAGGGCCACGAGATGCCCTTCTACACACCCGGCGGCGAGGGCCAGTGGCCGCGGCACGTCACCGAGGGATGGATGGGCATCTGGGACCTGGCGAAGCCGGTCATCGCCCAGGTACACGGCTACTGCCTCGCGGGCGGCAGCGAACTCGCGACATGTTGCGACCTGGTCTACGTCGCCGACGACGCGCAGATGGGCTATCCCGCAGTGCGGTTCGGCGTCCCCGACATGCACTTCCACGCGTGGTTCCTTGGCATGCGCAGGGCCATGGAGATGATGCTGACCGGCGACTCGATCAGCGGCGTCGAGGCCGCGGCCGAGGGATGGGCGAACGAGGCGGTACCCGCGGAACGCCTCGAGTCGGTCGTGCTCGAGGTCGCCACGCGGATCGCTGCGATCCACCCCGAGCTGACGCAGCTCAACAAGCGACTCGTGCACCGACAGATGGAGCACATGGGGCTGAGGACCGGCATCCGGGCGGGCACCGAACTGTGCGCATTGGGCACGCACACGCGTGCGATGCGCGACTTCCTCCGCAACGTCGACGAGGTGGGTCTGACCGACGCGTTGAGTGAACGCGATAGGGCGTTCGGCGACTACCGCACCGCCGACTGACCGTCGAGCGGAGCGAAGTCCTCAGATGTGCGCCGGTCCGCGGAGGCTGATCGCCCCGAGCACGGGTGCGGTCGGCATCGTCGGGAGCCCGAGCATCTCCTCCCACGTCCGCAGCATCGCGGCGTGACCCGCGCCGGGCGTGAGGTTGATCCCCCGATTCGCGGTGGGAGCGATGAGCAGGTTCGGCACGGGGTGATCCTCGTCGTACATGACCATCACAGCCGTCGTGCCCGCGGCGTACGCCGGGCTCGCGAGGATCGACTGGATCAGCGGGGCCGCGAACGCGTCGACCTCGAAGTTGAAGCAGTCGTGGCCGTCGTGGCACAGGTTCGGCGTGATCATCGCGAACGTCGGGAGGCTGTTGACGTCGAACTCGCTCAGCGGCCTCACCTCGGTACTGCAGAAGTCATGGTCGTTGTGGGTACCACTCCCGGCGGTGTAACTGCCGTAGAAGTACATCGCGGGGATGTGCTTCGCGGCGTTGCCGTAGTCGGAGCACCCGGTCGTCGCGCCCTCGACGTAGTTGCGCGCCGTGCCGCCGCCGAGACGGACCTGGCGGAAGATGTTGTTGTCGGTCGACTGGCAGGTCACGCTCGGAGAGCAGTCGTCGACGGTCGAGGTGTTGCTCACGCCGCTCGTCAGCCCGATGTACTGGTTGAGACTGTTCTGCGAGGTGTTCGTCTCGGTCCAGTCCGCGAACACGGTGCACTGCGTGCCGGCGTCGTGGAGGAACGGCATGAACTGATCGGCGAACCCGACACCGCCCACGTCACCCCACGTGCGGTTCTCCTCCATGATCACCACGATGTGCTGGTACTGCGACGGCGGCGCGGCAGTCGATCCACAACTCGAAGCAATCGACGGATACGTCGGGGGCGGCGTGCAACCGGCCATCGCGACGATCGCGAGCGAAGCCGCGACGGCGAGCATGACACGCGGATTCGCGAGACGCTGGAACATGTGGTGCACCCCCTCGGCCCCTCACCCGATGTCGGAGCCAGCCAGAAGTAGACATGCTCGCGCCACGCGATGCAACACCGGGTAAACGGCGGGTAAACGGCGAAACGAGCCGATCTCGGTCAGTTCGGACCCTCGATGATCATCAGCTCGTCGAGGCCGCTGATGCGTAGCAAGGTCCGCAACTGCGGCGAAGGCCGGCGCAACGTGAAGCGGCCGGAGGCCGAGTAGGCCATCGATTCGGCCTCGACCAGCAGCCGGAGCCCCGACGAGTCGACGAAGCTCACCTCGGAGCAGTCGAACACGATGCGGCCGGGCGCACGCTTGACGGCGGAACGGACCTCGTCGTCGATCTCCATGACGCCTTCGTGGTCGAGGTCACCGGACACGGTGATCGTCGTCGCTCCATCGCGCTCGAGCGTGATGGAGCACGAGGCCGCGCCGAAGCGCCGACGGTCGAGCGGATTGTGGGTGGGTGACAGGGCAAATCTCACAATGGTGTGTTCCCCATTGGTCGGGCTGTCAGACCATCTCCGCGGAATTCGCCGTTCGTCCGATTTTCACCTCACCCGCACATTTCCACGACGAGGCTCACACATCGGTTCGATACGGTGCAGGCTTGTGACGGACGCCACACCCATGGGCGACGCTGACCAGCCCCAGCACACTGTGGTGGTCATCGAGGACGAGGTGGCGATCGCCAACGCCGTCCAGGCGCGACTGGTCGCCGAGGGCTTCGTCACTCACCTTGCGTTCGACGGACTCACCGGCGTCGAGCTGTGTCGACGGGTCGCACCCGACCTCGTCGTACTCGACCTGATGCTGCCCGGCATCGACGGCCTCGAGGTATGCCGTCGGATCCAGGGAGTGGGACGCGTGCCGGTCCTGATGCTGACGGCCAGGGATCACGAGTCGGATCTACTGCTGGGTCTCGAAGTCGGTGCAGACGACTACATGGTGAAGCCCTTCAGTCCGCGTGAGCTGGTCGCTCGGATCCGGGCGATCCTTCGCCGCGTCGACAGTCCGCACGCCGCGGGCCGCGATCCGGCGTCATCGCCGGCGCAGGTGGGCGACGTCATGCTCGACCCGAGGACGAGGACGGTGACGAGGTCGGGCACCGACGTGCACCTGACACCCACCGAATTCGATCTCGTGTTCGATCTCCACACGCGCCGAGGGGCCGTGGCCGGCCGTGACGTGCTGCTGCTCGAGGTCTGGGGATATGCGAGCGATGCCGGCGCCCGCACCGTCGACAGCCACGTCCGTGCCGTGCGACGAAAGCTCGGCGACGACATCATCCGCACGGTGCACGGCGTCGGGTATGCCATCGGTCACGGCGAGGCCACACCGTGAGTCGGGTCAGCCGCAACGGTGGCGATGTCCCCGTCGAACGACCGCTCGACGTCATTCCGTCGATCCGAATGAAGTTGTCGGTGCTGGTGGTGGGCGCCGTGATCGTCGCGGCGCTCGTGAGCTCACTCGGATTTCGCCTCGGGTGGCCCGTGTGGCTCCGGCCGATCGTGTCGATCTCGATCGCGCTCGTGATCATGCGCATCGTCGCGCGGGGCATGACGTCGCCACTGCGAGCAATGGCTTCAGCGGCCAAGTCGATGTCGGCCGGTGACTACAGCCGGCGCGTCGTCACGACGAGCCGTGACGAGGTCGGCCAACTGGCGACCGCGTTCAACCAGATGTCCGCGGACCTCGCCGATCTCGATCGTCAACGCCGTGACCTCGTGGCGAACGCGGCGCACGAACTGCGCACGCCGATCGCCGTGCTGCAGGTGATGTTCGAGAACGCGTCGGACGGCGTCACTGAGCTCGATGATGACTTCCTCCTCACCATCAACGAGCACGTCCGCCGATTGGGCAACCTCGTCGACCAGCTGCTCAGCCTGTCGCAGCTCGACTCGCCAGAAGGCCCCTTCCATCCCGAGCCGGTCGACGTGCACGACGTCGCGGCCTCGGTGGTCGCTGATGCGGTGCGGCGCGCGCCCGACGCATCGACCGAGCATCCAGGCCAAGTGACGCTCGATGCGCCACGACCGATCGTGCATGTGTGCGATCCGTTGATGCTGCGCCGGATGCTGATGAACCTGGTCGACAACGCGCTGCGCCACGGCGCTCCGCCGGTCGTCGTGCGGCTGTCGCGGGTCGGTCGCGTCCTGCGGATCGAGGTGACCGACAACGGGCCGGGGATCGCGTTCGAGGATGCTCATCGCGTGTTCGAACGGTTCCAACGACTCGGAGCGGCCCGCAAGGGCACGGGTACCGGGCTGGGAATGTCGATCGTCGCCGGCATCGCACACCGCCATGGGGGCACCGTGCGCATCGCCGATCATCGGGCCGGCCAGTCACCGCCCGGATGCACCGTCACTGTCGAACTCCCGGAGGTCACCACATGAGTATCTCGAGCCCGTTCGCGCCGCTCCTCCCGCCACCACCACCGCCGCCGAGCGCGCCGCCGGCATGGTCCCCGCGCGCCGACGCCTCCACCCGTCGCCTCATCGTCATCGGCGGTGCGGTCACCGCGTTGACCACAGCGCTGGCGGTTCAGGCCGGAAGCGCCGGCCTCGCCTGGACCGTCGCGCTCCTCGTGATCGCCGATGTCGTCTGGCTCGGGGTCGAGCGGCGGGCCGCAGCCACGTCGGGGCTCGTGCTGGTCGTCGTCGCCACGGCGATCGTGTTCCTGGTGCGCCGATCGACGTGGTTGCTCGCCCCCGACATCGCTGTCGCGATCGGCTGTCTCTGTTGGGCCGCGTCGATGAGCGGCAACGGCGATCACTGGTGGCATCAGCCGCTGAGCAGGATCATCGACAACGGCATTCAGCCCGTGGCCGACGTGCCGGCCCTGCCGTCGTGGCTTCGGCGCGCCGAGGGTGCCGACACCGAGGGCGCTCGCGCGTCGATGCTCGGCGTCGTCATCGGAGCGCCGATCGCCGCGCTCATCACGGTGCTGCTGGTCTCGGCGGACTCGACCTTCGCCTCGATGTTGAGTCGCGTCGTGACGGGTCACTGGGCAGCGGAATCGTTCGTCGGGCTGGTTGCGGCGGTCGGCGCCGCCGGGCTCGTGCGGCGGACGCGGCGCGAGGCGCCTCCGGTCGTGATGCTGGCGCCGGGAGTCGACGAGCGAAGCGGCGTCGCGATGCTCCGAGTCGTCGCGTTACCGCTCGCGGCGTTCGCCGTCGCGCAAGCGCTGGCGATTGCCGGCCTTCGCGACGAGATCGCCACGACGCAGGGTGTCACGTGGTCGTCGTCGGCGCGATCGGGCTTCTTCCAATTGCTGTTCGTGGCCGCCATCGTCGCCGCGCTGATGGCGTCGATCCGTGCGGTCACCGTTCGCCAGCCGCACGAGCGAGCGCCCCGCCTCGCGCGGTGGGGGCTGGTCGTGTGCGCCTTGATGCTGGTCGTCGTCGCGACCGCGTTGCAGCGACTTGCGGCCTACCAGGGTGTCTACGGCCTGACCATGCTTCGCCTCGCATCGACGACTGCGACCGTCTGGGTGGGCCTTGTGTTCGTGTTGATCGGGGCGTGGTACGCCGGGGTCGGCCACGGTCGGCACTGGATCGCTCCCGCCATCATCACGCTGACACTCGTGGCAGTCGGAGTCTGGAATGTGATGGACCCGGAGGGGCTCGTCGAGCGAACACAGGTGACCGCGATCGCGAACGGCTCGGCTGCCGGCCTCGAGATCTCCGATGCTGATCCGTACTCTCGTGACGGCTTCCACGTCTCCCCCGTCGATGATCTCGTGCTCGCCGCCGGCCCCGACGGCCTCGCGGCACTCGGCGACGAACTCCATCGCCTCTCTGAGGCCGAACGCCAGCAGGTCACGGACCTGGTGTGTGGGCGCAACCTACGAGCGCCGGACGGCTTCCTCGCGGCGAACGTGTCCGCGGGACGAGTCAACGGCCTGGTCGATCGCCTCTGCGGCTGAGCGCCGCGAGCACGTCTGACCCAATCCTCAGGGCGAGGAGACCGAGCTGCCCAGCACGAGCGCCTGGCTCGCGGCGGTCGCCCAGAGGTTGTCCGCCGTGATGAGCCCGCCCAGCAGGTCATCGTCGCCGGCATCGGGAATCCCGAGCGACATCCATTTCGTACGGGTCGCGGGGTTGAACATCCCGTCGGTGACGAAGCCGGCACCCCAGCAGCTCGTGTTGGTGATGATGAACCCGTAGTCACGAGCGGCGACCGCGAAGACGCGGGCGGTGTTGCGCAGTTGGCCGGTGTACTGCCTGCCGTCGAGCCACTGGTTGATCTGCGTGTCGGTCATGTGGATCGCGAACCGCATGCCCTCCGGCACGGTCGTCGATCGACCGGTCGCGTCGTTTTGCAGTGTGTTGACCCCGCAGTCCTGCGGATGCGATGCCCACTCGAGCCGACTCGCCGGGTGTTCGTAGAACCCGCAGCTGACACCCGCTGCCGCGGTGGTGCGCTGCGCGGTGGTGCACTCGGGTCCGAACATGGGGTTGTGGCCCACCGCATTGAGCGCGGGAGGAATCACGCCGCTCGCCGCCTCGTCCGCTGTGGTCACCATGGCCATGCCCTGGATGTAGGCGCCGCCGGTCGGGTAGCCACCGACATACGTGCGGTAATCGATCGGGTTGCCCGACGCGTCCTGGATGAGGTCGGCCTGGCCGACGCACAGGTTGCGGCCGTCGATCAGGAAGCCGGCAGCGATGCCTTCCCACGTGAGACAGGCGGTCTTGTTGACGGTCTGCACGAGCCACAGATCCCATTCGCGGCCGGTACTCGGATCGACGATGAACATGGTCGCGTCGTTGCCCGCCGGTGGCTGCCAGCTGTCGTTCCACGGGA
>JAYTFP010000384.1:0-9762 GCA_043734285.1 Acidimicrobiaceae bacterium | reverse complement strand
GTCGCCCACGACTCGAGGTGGAGATCAGCCCACGGCGCGCGGATCACCGAATGAGCGCCGACAGCGGACCGCAGCCGGCGCAGCTGATCCTGATCTGCGGGATCGGGCGAGGTCACCAGCGCCGCGACCTCCTCGGGCGGTACCACGACCGACGAGGCGGTCGATCCGAGCGCGTCGAGTTGCGCGATGAGCGACTCGATCGAACCGCGGGTCGCGTCGTCGAGACGCACCGATCCGTCGCGTGCGAAGGTCACCCGCGACGTCGGCCGTGGGGTCAGCAGGCCGACGAGTATCGGCGACCGGCTGGTGCCCGAGGGCAGCCGATTCAGGAACAGGACCTGCCGCGCGACTGAGGAACCATCCAGCGAGTTGACGGTGATGACCACCGGGTGGATGCCCGCGTTGGGGAGGAACGCCCGGTCGTTCGAGCTCGACGATCCGCGGATCGCGACATCGAGTTCGGCCACACCGTCGGCCGTCGGCAGGCTCGAGACAGCGACGGTCTTGGGGCCTTGCAGGCCGGACCCGTTGGTGGGTTCGCCGGCGAGTCGCTTGAGTTCGGTTCGCACCGCGACGTCGTTGCCGCTCAACGGTTGGCGGATCGCGTAGGTGAGCGTCGCGCCGAGAGGGAGTGACGCCGTGCCGAAACGCACCTTCCATGTGCCGTCGGGATCGACCCACGGCGACACGCTGCGCACGTCGAGTGACGGGAGTGCGACGCCCTCGTGGTTCGTCGCGTCGACGGGCGGCGCGGCGAACGCGAATCCGCCGAAGAGGGTGATCGCCGCGAACGCGACGAGCGTGTGCCGAACGGCCATCGTCACCAGTCTCGACCGAGCACGGCGAGACGTTCGTTGTCGAACTCGAAACCCACTCGGGTGTAGAGCTTGAGCGCGCTGTCGTTGGTGATCTGGGTGTTCACGAGTGCGGTGTTCGCACCGCGCATCTTCAGCCAGCGCAGCGCGTCGGCGACCAGCGCGAGGCCGTGGCCGTGACCGCCCGCGTCGGGATGGACCGCGAGTCGTTGGAGGTAGCCGACGCGCGCCGCGCGGCCACAGACCATGTAACCGGTCGGGGGTGTGCCGCCGATGACGCGGAAACGCACGAACGGCGTGGCGTCGAGTGCCTCGACGAGCCCCGCTTCGTCGAGCTGCCAAAACGTGTCGAAGGCCGCGGCGTCGATCCGCAACACCTCGTCGTGGTCGGAACGCCGTGCCCTCCGGGGCCGCGGACCGCGTCTCGGCGCGGTCGGCAGTGCGCGGAGGTCGTGACGGAGTACTTCCAACCGTTCGCGCTCCTCGAAGCCGAGTTGGAGGAAGGGCGTGGCCTCGAACGACCGCAGTGCCGACGTGACCGCACCGCGATAGCCCTCGGTCTGGAGATGCTCGATGCAGCGGCGGATGCCGTCGGTCGTCGGCTTCATCAAATCCGATGCGGGCGCCATGTAGGCGACGCGGTCATCCCCGTGCCAATCCCCGATCCGGAATCGGTCGGTACCGGTGTCGAAGAAGGAGAGTCGGGTCATGAGTCGTCCGCGACGCATCGGCGCGGCGCGTGGAAGCGACCGAAGGATAGGCGACCGACGGCTCGTGATCCGAGGGCGGGGGATGTCGTTTTCGGCGGCGACGCACGCGCCGATAGGGTCCCCGACGTGATCGTCGAACGGGCCGCGACCCTGCTCACCGAGACGCGCCCGCTCGCCGAACGCTTCTCCGAGGCCGGGTTCGACCTCTATCTGGTCGGCGGGATCGTGCGCGATCTGGTGTTGGGACGCGAGGTCGACTCGAGCGATCTCGACCTCGACCTGACCACAGCGGCCCGGCCAGATCAGATCAAGGACCTCCTCGAGGGTTGGGCCGATGCGATCTGGACCCAGGGCGAGCGGTTCGGAACGATCGGCGCGATGGTCGCCGGGCGACGGTTCGAGATCACGACCCATCGGGCCGAGGTCTATGACCCCGACAGCCGCAAGCCCTCGGTCGAGTTCAGCTCCGACCTCGAGACCGATCTTTCGCGCCGCGACTTCACGGTCAACGCGATGGCCCTGTGCGTCACCTCGCCCTCGGCCGAGCTGATCGATCCCTTCGACGGTCACGGGCACCTGACCGAGGGACTCCTGCGGACCCCGCTGTCACCGGAGGTGTCGTTCGGCGACGATCCGCTGCGAATGCTGCGCGCCGCGCGCTTCGTCGCGGGCTACTCGCTGCGTCCCGATGGCGATCTCTTGGAGGCGGCAACCCGTCTGGCGGGTCGCCTCGAGATCGTGTCGCCCGAGCGCATCCGTGCCGAGCTCGACAAGCTCATCGTCGTCGACGACCCGTCGTCCGGCCTGTGGTTCATCCACGACACCGGCCTCGGCGAGGTGTTTTTCCCCGAGCTCTCGCAGATGCGGGTCGAGCAGGATCCGATCCACCGCCACAAGGACGTCCTCGCCCACACGATCGCGGTGGTCGCGAAGACATCTCCGAATCTGCGGCTGCGACTCGCCGCGTTGTTCCACGACGTCGGCAAGCCGTTGACGCGTTCGATCGACGACGGTGGCGTCTCGTTCCACCATCACGAAGTCGTCGGGGCGCGGATGACGCGCGAGCGGATGCGTGCGTTGCGCTACTCGAACGAGATGGTCCGAGACGTCAGCCAGCTCGTGTACCTGCACCTGCGATTCCACACCTACGGGATGGGATGGACCGACAGCGCGGTGCGCCGCTTCGTTCGCGACGCGGGCGACCAGTTGGCCGAGTTGATCGAGCTCACGCGTTGCGACTGCACCACGCGTAATCAGCGCAAAGCCGACATGCTGGCCCGGCGGATGGATCAGCTCGAGGAGCGCATCGCCGAGCTGCGCGAACGTGACGAGTTGCTGGCTGTGCGTCCCGACATCGACGGCGAGGACGTGATGATCCACCTCGGCGTGCCGCCCGGTCCAGTGATCGGCCGGGCGCTGCGCCACCTGCTCGACCTCAAGCTCGAACGCGGCCCCCTCGATCGCGACGAGGCGCTCGCGGCGCTCGACGAGTGGTGGGCGTCGGTCGGCGAGTAGCTGCTCTGCCGCTCGACCCCGGCGGCTAGATGCCCTGCTTGCGGCCCCGCAGCACGACACTCGCCGGCACCCAGCGCTGCAGTTCGGACCAGTAGGGCGACGTGGGGTCGGGTTCGGGGCTCAACGGCTCGAGCAACATGTCGACCCGGAAGTTCGAGCGGGTGAGCGCGGTGAACATGTCGCTGATGCGGTGAGGCACGATCGGCGGCATCGGTTCGTCGTTGTCGGCCGTCGCCGCGTCGGGCCACTCGATGGTCGCAGGGTCGCCACTGCGCCGCGCGAGGTGGGGGACCTCGTCGTCGTCGAAGTCGGTGTCGAACATGAGCGGGTGGGGCAAGGTGATGAGGAACGGCGCCTCGGTCCGTTCGACGCGGTGGACCTGGCGGAACACACGGCTCACGTCGCTGATCACGCTCAACGAGTAGAGGGCCAGGCACAGGTCGATCTGATCGGCGCGGATGAAGGCGAGATCCGCGTAGTCGCCGTGATGGAACTCGATGCGAGTGTCGTTGGCTTCCGCGTTGCGACGAGCGCGAGCGAGCCGCGTCATCGACGGATCGACCACGATCACCTTCGCTCCGCGCCGGGCGAGAGCGATCGCGATCGCTCCGGAGCCACAGCCGAGCTGCAGGACGCGGCGCCCTTCGATCTGGCCGATCAGCCTCGTCGCGGGCTCGTCACCGAGGTCGGGGCCGAGCCGGAGCGCGGGCTCACTGGGCTCGCCCGCGGGGTAGGAGATGGGCGGCAACGGTTGCGGCGGATCGGCCGCATTGAAGAGGGTGGGTCGCGTGCTCACATTGCCCGCCGAGGGATGGCGGCGCCGTGACGAGGTACCGGGAAGTGGCGGTTGCGACACCCCATCACTCTTGTCCTCGCGCCGGGTCGGTCAAGGGATGCCCTTCGCGGTCAGGCCAGTCCGTTGGCGTACTCGTCGACCATGCGGTGCGCCTCGTCGTCGTGGAACTGCACGGCGGGGCTCTTCATGAAGTACGCCGACGCGGCGACGACCGGGCCACCCTCACCACGGTCGAGGGCGATCTTGGCGCAACGCAGCGCGTCGATGATGACGCCGGCCGAGTTGGGCGAATCCCACACCTCGAGCTTGAGCTCGATGTTGAGCGGCACGTCGCCGAAGTTGCGACCTTCGAGGCGGATGTAGGCCCACTTGCGGTCGTCGAGCCACTCGACGTGGTCGGACGGTCCGATGTGGACGTTGCGAGCCTCGATCGGGTTGTCGAGCTGGCTGGTCACGGCCTGCGTCTTCGAGATCTTCTTCGACTCGAGTCGCTCGCGCTCCAACATGTTCTTGAAGTCCATGTTGCCGCCGACGTTCAGTTGGTAGGTGCGATCGAGCACCATGCCGCGGTCTTCGAAGAGGCGGGCGAGGATGCGGTGGACGATGGTGGCGCCGACCTGGCTCTTGATGTCGTCGCCCACGATCGGCACCCCGGCGTCGGCGAACTTCTTGGCCCAGACCGGGTCGGACGCGATGAACACGGGGATGGCGTTGACGAACGCGACCCCGGCGTCGATACAGGCCTGGGCGTAGTGCTTCTGCGCTTCTTCCGAGCCGACGGGCAGGTACGACACGAGCACGTCGACCTTCGCATCACGTAGCGCTTGCGTCACGTCGATCGCCTCGGCGGGCGACTCTTCGCAGGTCAGCTTGTAGTACTTGCCGAAGCCGTCGAGTGTGGGTGCGCGCTGCACCTCGACCCCCAGCTCGGGCACCGACGCGAAGCGGATGGTGTTGTTCTGGCCGGCGAAGATCGCCTTGGAGACGTCGATGCCGACCTTGGTGGCGTCGACGTCGAACGCGGCGACGAGCTCGATGTCGCGGATGTGGTAGCCGCCCAGCTCGACGTGCATGAGACCGGGGACCTCGTCGGCGGGATCTGCATCCTTGTAGTACTCGAGGCCCTGGATCAGGGAGCTCGCGCAGTTGCCGACGCCGGCGATGGCCAGTCGAATGGTGCTCATGTGGGGCTGCCTCCGTGGAGTGGGATCGTCGCTACAGACGGTGGGTTGATTTCGGCTTCGATCAGTCGGTCGAGCCAGGCCTGCTCACGGAGGAGCCGGTCGTGCTGGAACTCGACGAGCGAACGCCGGTAGAGATCGGTACGAGGGTCGGGCACGCCGCTGTCTGACGAGGCACTGTCGGTCGCGCCGACCTCGGCGCGGAGTCGGATCGCCAGATCGGAACGGCGGCGACGGAAGAGTTCGAGCCGCGAGTCGTTCGAGAGATGACGGCAGAACGCGACCCGCACGGCGAACGAGCGATCGTCGCCGGTGTGATCGTCGAGCAGAAAGGCGAGACGCTGACGGCCGACGTCGGTCGCGCCGTAGACCTTGCGGGCCCGACGCGTCGCGGGGCTCTGTCGGGCCCGGGCCCGGTATGCCGCGACCTCTGCGCCGAGCGAGCCGCTCATCGGCGCCGCTGCGGCCGATGAGTCGACGGTGCGGACGTAGCCGGCACGCTCGAGGCGGGCCCGCGCCGGATACAGCGAGCCGAACGAGACGCTCGACCAAGTGCCGAGGAGTTCGGTCAGTCGCTTCTTGAGCTCGTAGCCGTGGAGATCATTCTCGACGAGGAAGCCGAGGACGGCTGTTTCCAACACAGAGGCGACAATAGTCGCGTCGATATATCGAATGCAACTATCGAATCGATATATCGATCGTGTGTCGCCGGCCGTCCGTCCGTGGCCCACAGTCCCGAGACCCACTGTGCCGCGGTCGGATCGCTACCCTGAGGCCGTGCAGTTCGGCCACCCTCAGGGAACCGGCGTCACCACCGACACGCCCGGGACGATCGACTACCGGCTCGACCGCCGGCGTCGCCTCCGCGCTTATCGGCAGGGCGAACTCGACCGCGAGGAGATCTGCGACGCCCAGCGCGAGCTGATGAGGGTCGCGGTCGACTGCTCGATGGCTGCGCGGACGCCCTGTCCGATCTGCGACGGGCGGACCCTGCGCCACGTCCGTTTCGTCTTCGGCCCGCGCCTGCCCAGCGGCGGCCGCTGCATCAGCTCCGAGGCCGAGCTCCGACGCCTCGCGGACCGGGCCGGGGATCATCGCTGCTACCTCGTCGAGGTCTGCACCGCATGTCGGTGGAACCATCTGCTCTCCACCTTCCTGCTCCGATCTCGCCGGTCGGCCTGATACCCACGTGCCCCGTCCTCCTTCCCCAAAGGACCGCCGCCCATCGCGCACCCCGCCACGCGGGCGCCGGCGTGCCACCCTGCGGATGCGCGTCCGCCAAGCGGTCTACGTGGCGATCCTCCTCGCGGTCGCGATGATCGGCGGCGTCTTCGTGCTGCTCAACGCGGTCGACATCCCCGCTCCGTCGCGTGAGCTGAAGTTCACCTCGCTCGTCTGCACGGCGGACGTCGCCGATGGGCAGTGCACGCCGTCGAACTCGGTCGCGCAGTTCTCCTCGGGTGGCAGTCGCGTCGAGGTCACGCTCGACGAGATGTCGCCATATCTGATCGACGCGGTCGTCGCGGGCGAGGACCGCGACTTCTTCCGCCACAACGGCGTCGACCCGTGGGGCATCACGCGAGCGGTCGTGCGCGACCTGATGGGTTCGGGCTCGAAGCAGGGCGGATCGACGATCACCCAGCAGTACGTGAAGAACGTCTACCTGACGCAGGAGCGCACGTTCACCCGCAAGCTCCGCGAGGCTGCGATCGCGGTGAAGCTCGAGCGCAAGCTCACCAAGCGACAGATCCTCGAGCGGTACCTCAACGAGATCTTCTTCGGTCGCCGCGCCTATGGAGTGGAAGCCGCGGCGCAGGCCTACTTCGGCGTCGACGCGTCCGAGCTGACGCTCGCGCAGTCGGCGTATCTCGCCGGACTGATCCGAGCGCCCGAGACCGCCGACGCGAAGCTCGCGCCGGCCGAGGCGACGCGGCGCCGCAAGACGGTGCTCGTGGCCATGCAGCAGGTCGGCTACATCTCGGCCGAGCAGGCGGCCGCTTCGGACAAGGAACCGTGGGACGCGAAGCACCTCCTCGACCGACCACCCGCGACGAACGGAACGCAGGTCAGACCGCAGTTCAAGGCGATCGGCGGCGACTACATCGCCGAGTGGGTGCGTCGTCAGTTGAACGACATACCCGGCATCGGCGAGGACGCGGTCTACAACCAGGGTCTGCGCATCTACCTGACGATCGACCCGACCCTGCAGCTCGCCGCGCACGATGCGATCACCCATACGCTCGATCGCCCAGATGATCCGACCGCGGCGCTGGTGTCGGTCGACGACACCGGCAAGGTCATCGCGATGGTGGGCGGCAAGGGCTACCAGCAGTCGGGCAGCGAGGTCGACTTCGCGCTCGGACGCCAGGGCGGCGGCGGCGGACGCCAGGCGGGATCCACGTTCAAGCCGTTCGCGCTCGCGGCGTTCGTCGAGCAGGGCAACTCGGTCAAGTCGCAGGTCACGGGTCCGTTGAACCTGGTGATCCCCAAGGGCGACCGCGGCGCGGACTGGGCCGTCACCAACTACAACAACGAACAGTTCGGCGTCATGACCGTCGAGGAGGCGACCTGGCACTCGGTCAACACCGCCTACGCGCAGATCATGCAGACGGTGGGTCGCAGCGCGGTCAACGACATGGCGAAGAAGCTCGGCGTGAGCGCACCCGTGCCGGCCTACAACTCGACGGTGTTGGGGACAGCGGATGTCTCGGTGCTCGACATGGCGCAGGCGTACTCGACGTTCGCGAACCACGGCACGCTGAAGCCGGCCCACATCATCGCCAAGGTCGAGGCCACCGACGGATCGGTGATCTACGACGCGGCGAAGGATCCGAAGCTGGCCGCGTCGCCGCGTCTGAGTCCCGATGTCGCCGACACGGTGAGCTCGGTGCTGACCGGCGTGCTGAAGAGCGGGACCGCCACCAACGCCCAGATCAAGCAGCCGGCCGCGGGCAAGACGGGAACCACCGACAACAACCAGAACGCGTGGTTCGTCGGGTACACGTGCGCCGTCACGGCGTCGGTGTGGATGGGGAACGATCCTGTGCAGAATCCCATGGACAACGTGCACGGCAAGAAGGTGACCGGCGGCACCTTCCCCGTCGACATCTGGAAGCGATTCATGGTCGAGGCGACCAAGAAGTACAAGGGCTGCCCGTTCCGCACGGTCGACGTGGGGACCAAGGTGCTCCCCCCGAACCTCGAGACGCTCGTGTGTCCGCCGATCGATCCGACCACGACCACCACGACCACTACGGGTCCGCCGCCACCGCCGTGTCAGCCGTACATCCCGCCGGCGGGCAGCTCGACGACCACCACGACGCCACCGGCAGGCGGTCCGGTGACCACGACGGTCGTCGGCGCGAGCACGACCGTGCCCACGACGACCAGGGGGCCGACGGTCACCGCCGGCACCGTTCCGGGACATTGATGCTGGCACTTTCAGGGCCAGTCGTCGTACAGTCGACGTAACGGCCGGCAGCCGAAGGGCGCCGGACCATACAAGGAGGTGCTCGCATGAGCAGTTCTCGTCAGACCGAGGTCGTACGCCGTCCTGTCACGGTGCCGGCCATCAGAGATCGAAAGACCCGCGACGGGTCGGAACCGATGGTGATGGTCACGGCCTACGACGCTCCTGGCGCGCGTGTGGCCGATGCTGCCGGTGTCGACATGATCCTCGTCGGCGATTCTGTCGCCATGGTGGTCCTGGGCTACGACGACACCCTGCAGGTCACGATCGAGGACATGGCGCACCACACGGCCGCGGTGGCGAGGGCCAAGCCCCAGTGCCTCATCGTGGGTGACCTTCCATGGATGAGCTACCACGTGTCGCCGGCCGAGACCGTCCGCAACGCGGCAATGCTGATCCGTGCGGGTGCCCAGTGCGTGAAGCTCGAGGGTGGCCGCAAGCGGATCCCGATGATCGAGGCGATCATCGACGCCGAGATCCCCGTGATGGGTCACATCGGGCTGACCCCACAGTCGCTGCACGCCATGGGCGGGTTCAAGGTGCAGGGCCGCGAGACCGAGGCTGCTCTCCAGCTCGTGAGCGACGCGAAGGCGCTGCAACACGCGGGGTGCTTCGCGATCGTGATCGAGGGTGTGCCCGACGAGGTGGCAGCGATGATCACCGACGCTCTGACGGTGCCGACCATCGGGATCGGTGCCGGCTCGCGTTGCGACGGGCAGGTCCTGGTGATGCACGACCTGCTCGGCATCGAGGATCGGGTCGCCCCGAAGTTCGTCCGTCGCTACGCCGACGTGAAGTCGGTGTCGGTCGAAGCGGTCAGCCGCTTCGCCGATGACGTGCGCACGGGTGCGTTCCCCGCCGCGGCCGAGAGTTACCACCTGTCGGCCGAGCAGTCCGAGGCGATGGCGCTGTACGGCGCCGAGCGGTAGCCCGCGCACCCGGTCCTCAGCTGAGTGTCAGTGGTCGGTGGCACGATCGTGCCATGACCGATTCGCCACTGCCGACCTGCCGAATGCTGAGTCGCCGAGGCTCGGCGACTATCCTCGCCCGCGTCGTCACGGCTCCGGTCGTCGACGCACCCTGCTCCGGACCGTCCGGGGCCCTCCGGCCCACCGGGTCGAGGTCCACAGGGAGGATCATCAACTATGCGCGCGTATGAACTCATGGTGATCGTCGACGGTGACGTCGACGAGGCCGGGGTGAAGGCAGTGAACGAACGGATCGGCCAGCTGATCGAAGCTGAGCAGGGATCCATCGTGAAGACCGACCTGTGGGG
>JAYTFP010000383.1:0-5142 GCA_043734285.1 Acidimicrobiaceae bacterium | reverse complement strand
TGCGATTCGACGCGCAATGTGCGACGGACGGTCGCCGACGGCGCCGAGCATCGCCGCGGCCACCCGCAGCGCGACCAACTCGTTCCTCAAGAAGTATCGATCCCAACTCTCAGCGGGTGCGGTTGCACATCTCGAGGCCCTGAGGGAGGACGCCGATGATGCTGCCGCCGACCCTGGCGAGCTCGAGAAAGAGGACACGGAATTCCAACGCGAGAGCGCGGCGTTGGAGGCGGCGCTTGCCGTGGAGGGAGGGGTGTACGTCTTCACATATCCCCACTATTGGCGGGTGAGGACTGGGCCGGGGACTGTCAGAACGCTGCTGAAGGTAGGGATGACCACGAAGACCCCGGGCAACCGCGTGACGGATCAAGCCCGAAGATCCGGCCTCCCCGAAGATCCGTGGTTTCTCCGCGTCTATCGGTCGACTCCCTCGATGCTCGGGGGAGTAGCCATCGAGCCAGCGCAGCTCGAGAGAATCTTCCACTTTCTGCTCGATGCCGCCGAACACGGTAGGCCGGAGACAAGGACCGGCGGCACGGAATGGTTTGAGACAAGTCTCGAATTTCTCGACGCCATCGCGTCAGTTCTGGGCGTCGAGAACGTCAGAGCGCCGGGTGACGCGAGCCTCACGGCAGTGTCGACGGCGTCGCTCCGAAACCCGACGTAACGAAGCTCCCCGAACGACTCAGCGCACGTGCGTCAGCGACAGCACGAGCAGCAGCTGAGCGAGGTCGTACGTCGTGATGATAACCATGCGTGAGTGCGGGAAGTCGGCGACGAACTTCGACCAGCCGATCGTGAAGTCCGACGCGTAGGACATCGCGGCGCCGACGATGGCGATCGGAACCGTCGAGCGTCACGGGGTCGGGGCGCCGACCGTCGTCAGAGCGGCCTTGGCGACGGGCTGATGTCTTGGGTGCGACGACCGGCTCAGTAGACGCCCAGTTGGGGAGCGGCGATGAGCTTCTCCACGGCGTCCAGACAAGCGTGGGCGGCAACGATCGCGTCTTCGACCTCGTCAGTGGTGACCGGGTCGTAATTGTGGGGATCGGGGTACTCGGCTTGGTTCCGACGTCGACGAAGGCGATCGATCGACTTGAGGCCGGCAACTCCCGGGAACTGGGCATTGACAGCGTCGACGAGCACGATGTGACCCCCGGCGGAGGTGGGCCGAAGGCCCTGGTGGGCAAGCACGGCCGTCGCGGTCTTACGCGCGGCGTCGTAGGCAAGCGAGAACGCTCCTTCAGGGTCGTCCACAGCGGTGGTCGACGCCGAGGTCACGTGGCGGCGAGCCGAGGCGATCAAGGCCTCAACTGTGTGGTCGTCGGCGGGGACGCGCTCGAGGTGGCGGGACTCGAGCAGCCGCTCGATGACCTCACTTCCCTTGTTCCACTTCGGCACGGTCCCGAGGATACGGAATCGCGATCATGGGTGATGACCGAAGCTGCGTCGTGAAGCCGTCGGTTGCCGACCTCCACTGCTTGGCAGTCCGCTGGGTCACGTTGACCTCGCGCCCCAACCGACTCTCCGCACGGTGCGCCGCCGCGAACAGGTCGTCACGATCGACCTGCCCGATGACTAGGACATCGACGTCGGCTGGTGCAGGGCCCACTTCCCCCTCGTACCGCGCTGCCCACGAGCCGTAAATGAAAACCTGTTCGATGCCAGCGAGGGAGTCGAACTCCTCGCCGATCACGAGTGTTGGCCCGAACGACATCAGTACGAGCTGGGTGAGAGGCACGAGGTACGGGTTGGCCTCGTTGGCCGACAGCAGCTTCGTGCGACCGATCGAGGAGGACACGACCAAGTCGGCCTGCTGAAGCCGGCGGACCTCGGTAGCGATCGTCTGGTACGGCCCACCCGTGCGCCCTGCGAGTTCATCGAGCGTCCACGACCGCTCCGGATCGACGAGAAGCAGCGCGAGCAGATCCCCCTGCAACCGTGACCGGAAGATGGGCAGAAGAGGAGGGGCGGCGGCTCGCATGCTGCCACTCTACCTATTTTCGAGCGATATCAACTGATAATAGGGCGACCAAGCCCATGCGAGCCGACAACACCTTGGTCGTCTGACCCGAACCCTGACCGTTTGTCTGACCGTTTGTCTGACCACCTGATGTTCCAGCCGCCTTTTCGCGGCATTTCGCTCTGACGAACCCGCGACCGCCACGCTCCTCGCGCTGACCGCGGATCCGGCCGGCAGACCCACCTCCATGGCCAGCGCGATGGCACCATCCGACGCCCGTTCAAGATTTCTTCCGGATCGCGGGGAGGTTCGCGCGCATAGGTGGGGTGAGGAGACGGCGCGTGCCGGGGTGGTCCCGGCCTCCGACGCCGACCTCGGAGGAATCCCATGGACCCCGTCACCCGCCAGACCTTCTCCGTCTCGGAGGCCGCCAAGCTGCTCGGCATCTCCCGCGCTCACGCCTACGACTGCGTTCGTTCCGGCGAGCTGCCATCGATCACGCTCGGTCGCCGCGTCGTGATCCCCCGTCGAGCGATTGACGCGCTCCTCGACGGCACCCCGACGACGACTCGCTGAGCGACTCCGGTGAGAGTCGAGAGCCAACCGAGAGAGGTCCACAGTGGTGCATCTCCGACGCCCGCCCGAACGATCGCCGCGCGCGGTCAGGGTGACAGCTCGCTCGACGACCCGCCCGTCGTCGTGCTCCTCGTGTTCGCGAGCGGGCGATGATGAGCCTTCACCGCCTCGGACCGCTGGCCGAGGAGTACTACCTGTCCCAGGTCGCCGGCGGGATCGAGGACTACTACAGCGAGGGTAGGGAAGCACCCGGTCGGTGGCTTTCGCAAAGCGCCGAGTTGCTCGACCTGGACGGCACGGTCGAGGGCGACGACCTGCGCGCCGTGCTCCGCGGTCGCGACCCGAACACGGGAGCCGCACTCCACCACGCGGCGAACCGGTCGACGCCCGGTTGGGACCTCACGTTCCGGGCGCCGAAGTCAGTGTCGTTGTTGTGGGGGCTCACCGACCGCGACATCGCCAGCAAAGTCGCTGACGCTCACCGCGCCGCGGTCACCGCGGCGGTCGGCTACCTCGAGCGCGCCGCAGGGTTCAGCCGCACCGGCAAGAACGGCATCCACCGTGTCGAGGCGACGGCGTTTCTCGCCGCTGGGTTCGACCATCGCACCTCGCGCGACGGCGACCCGCACCTCCACACGCACGTCCTCGTCTCGAACTCGGTGCGATGCGAGGACGAACGGTGGCGCACGATCGACGGCAAGGGCATCTACCGGCACAAGATGGCCGCCAGCTACCTCTACGACGCGGAACTCCGCCACCAGCTCACCGCCCGGCTCGGCGTCGAATGGGAGCCAGTACTTCGCGGCATCGCCGAGATCGTCGACATCGGCCCCGAGCTGTGCCGCCAGTTCTCCAAACGGCGCGAAGCGATCGAGGACAAGCTCGCTGAGTGGGGCGCGTCGAGCGGAGCCGCCGCCGAGAAGGCGGCGCTGCAGACGCGCCAGGCCAAGACGACCTCTGAGCCGACCTCCATCCTCAAGGCCCGGTGGCGCGGCGAGGCCGAGGAGGCCGGGTGGAGCGTCGTCGATGACGTCGCCGCCGCGACGCGGCCCGGATTTGTCGTCGCGATTGACGCTGACGAGACAACGCGAGTGCTCACCGAGCTGGCCGGTCCGATCGGTGTGACCGAGCAGCAGTCGACCTTCGATCGTCGCGACGTCATCCGCCACCTGACCGGCTTCCTACCCGGCGCGGTCGGTGCCGAGCAGCTCGAGAACCTCGCCGACGCGTTCCTCGCGCGCCCCGATGTCGTGGAGGTCCGGTCCGACTACCCCGAGACGGCGTTCACCACCGCCGAGCTGCTCGCCACCGAACGCCGACTCCTCACGAGCGCCGTCGAACGCATCGACGACGAGACCGGACTCGTCGACCCAGCCGTCGTCAACCGCGCGGTCACCGCGCGTCCATCGATGGCCGACGAGCAGGCCGAGTTGGTGCGCCAGCTCTGCTACAGCGGCGCTGGTGTCGAAATCGTGGTCGCGCCGCCCGGGACGGGCAAGACGTTCAGCCTCGACGCAGCGCGACAAGCGTGGGAGGACGCGGGCTACCGAGTGCTCGGGTGCGCGCTGTCGGCAAGCGCCGCGGCCGAGCTGCACGACGGCGCGGGTATCGAGTCGATCACCATCGCCCGATTCCATGATCGACTCGCCCACGGGTCGCGCCTCGATGAGCGGTGCGTGGTCGTCGTCGACGAGGCCGGAATGGCCGGCACTCGACAGCTCGCGCCCATCCTCGACAACGCCGCGACTCATGGCGGCAAGGTCGTGCTCGTCGGTGACCCCAAGCAGCTCCCCGAGATCCACGCGGGAGGGCTGCTCGCCGAACTCGAGCGACAACTTCCGACGATCCGCCTCGCCACGAACCGTCGCCAACACGACCCCATCGAGGTCGAGGCACTCGACCGGTTCCGCCACGGCGACGTCGAATCGGCCATGACGACGTTCGTCGATCGTCAACACACGATCGGCACCAACGCCGACGCCGTGCGCCAGGCGATGGTCGACGACTGGTGGGAGCACACCTGCAACGGAGCGGACGCGTTGATGATGGCACCGCGATGGGCCGACGCTGACGACCTCAACCGCCGGGCGCGACACCATCTCCGCAACGCCGGGCAGCTCGATGGTGAACCGATCATCGTCGGTGACCGACCGTTCGAGGTCGGCGACCGCGTGCTCTGCCTGCGCAACGACTACCAGCGCAACCTCCGCAACGGAATGATCGGCACCATCACCGCGGTCAGCCACGAGCATCGTCAGATCGTGCTCGCTACCGACGACGGTCGCCGAGTTCTGCCCACCGACTACCTCGACGCCGGCCACATCCGACACGGCTACGCCGTCACCGTGCACAAGGCCCAGGGCAGCACGTGCGACCACTCGCTCGTGCTCGGCTCCGACGAGCTGTACCGCGAGATGGGCTACGTCGCCCTCTCGCGCGGGCGGATCTCGAACCGCATGTACCTCGTCGACAACGCCGAGCGCCTCGCCGACCTCGAAGCCCACGCACCGAGCCATGAGCCTGACCGACCCGACGTGGCGGGCCTCGTCCGTGATGCTCTCGCAACTTCCCACGCGAAGGATCTCGCCACCAACCGAGCCGAC
>JAYTFP010000382.1:0-3858 GCA_043734285.1 Acidimicrobiaceae bacterium | reverse complement strand
TGAACCCGCTGGGGCTCTCGAACGGGTGGATCGAGTTCGCATTGAAGAACCCGCCGCCGTTCGTGCCGAGCTGCTTGATCGCCTCCTGGCTCGCCACCGGTCCACCCGGGATCGTCTGCGATGCGCCCTCGAGCGTGGTCACCGCCGTTCCACCCGAGAGGTTCTGGATGACGCCGGCACCGACGAACACCACCGCGATGACGACGCTCAGCGGCAGGAGGATCCGAGTGATGCCCTTGGTCAGGTCGACCCAGAAGTTGCCGATGGTGCCCCGGCGCTCGCGAGTCAACCCCCGCACCAGGGCGATCGCGACCGCCAATCCGACCGCGGCCGATGCGAAGTTCTGCACCGCGAGACCTGCCATCTGCGTCAGGTGCGACATCGTCGACTCGCCCGCGTACGACTGCCAGTTGGTGTTGGTGATGAAGCTCGCGGCGGTGTTCCAGGCGATGCTCGCCGGTACCGCCGGCATGTGGGTCGGGTTGAGGCCCAGCACACCCTGCAGGCGCTCGAAGGCATACAGCACGACAAGCGACGCGGCGCTGAAGGCCACGACCGAGATCGCGTACACGTTCCAGCGCTGCTCGCTATCTGGATCGATCCGACAGATCCGGTAGACGACTCGCTCGATCGGGCCGAACAGGCGGTCACCGAGCGTCGGGGTCGACTCGTGGTCGTGATCGGCGAACACCGATGCGATGTAGCGGCCCAGCAGTGGACAGAGCACCGCCAGCACCGCGATCAACGCGGCGATCTGCAACCAGTCGGTCAGGCGCATCAGAACTTCTCCGGCACGACCAGGGCCGCGACCAGATACGCCGTGAGCAGGATCGAGATGACCAGCGCGACGATGTCCTCGGCGCTCACGATGGGACCGTCACGAGGTCGTCGACAGCCACCGCTGGTTCATTTGCCGGGTCATCGAGCTCGTCGGGTCCGATCACCGCGTCGCAGGCCTTGACGAGACCGACACAGATCGCGAAGAAGACCAGCGTGATGAGGAGGTAGAGCACGTCTCGCACCGCAGCTGCCTTTCGTCCGGCGACATCGCCGGCTCATGACGACAGTTCTATGGATGCCGAGGACCCGCTGAAAGGGGCTTAGGGCCTTCTTCACGCCCGACGAGTCGATATTGATGCGTTCTTGTCGCGACTGCGGTCAGACGACGAAGCGGTAGCCGCGTCCCGCGTCGGTGAGGAAGTGACGCGGCGACGACGGGTCGTCCTCCAGCTTGCGACGGATCTGCGACATGTAGACGCGCAGATAGTGCGACTCGTCGTCGTACTCGGGGCCCCACACCTCCTGCAGCAACTGCCGCTGGGGCACCAACCGACCCTCGTGCCGCGTCAACACCTCGACCATGTGCCACTCGGTGGGCGTGAGGCGGACCTCCTCGCCGGAGCGGATCACCCGGTGGTTCACGAGGTCGATGACGAGATCCCCCGCGACGATGACCTGCTGCGCGGCGGATGTCGTCACCTGGCGGCGCAGGGCCGCACGGATCCGGGCCACCAACTCCTCGACCCCGAAGGGCTTCGTCACGTAGTCGTCGGCGCCGGCGTCGAGCGCGGCCACCTTGTCGCGCTCACCGTCGCGCGCCGACAGCACGATGATCGGCACCGAGTTCCAGGCGCGGACCGCCAGGATCACCTCGACGCCCGACATGCCGGGGAGCCCGAGGTCGACGATCAGCAGATCGGGCAGATCGCGCGCCACCGCGGCGACAGCGTGCTCGCCGGTTCCGACGACCTCGACCGCGTACCCACGCGCGGCGAGGTTGATCTCGAGGGTCCGCCGCAACGCCGCCTCGTCATCGACCACCAGCACGCGTGGAACGTCACGCATCGGCGACGGCCCCGCGCTCGGGTTCCGCGAGCGGGATGACCAGGGTCGCGGTCGTGCCGCCCCCCGGTGTGTCGTCGAGCAGCAGTCGTGCGCCCATGATCGTCGCGAAACCGTCGGCGACCGCGAGGCCGAGGCCCGTTCCGTACACCTCACCCGCATCGCCGAGCCGCTGGAACGGCTCGCGGACGCGGCTGCGATCCGCTGTCGGGATGCCGGGCCCGCGATCGATCACCCGCAAGTGGAACGCATCGTCGACGATCGACCCGTCGATCCGCACCACGGCGTCGTCCGGCGACCACTTCACTGCGTTGTCGGCGAGATTCGACACCACGTGGTCGACGAGCGCCGCATCGCACCAGACGCTCGGCAACCCGTCGTCGAGCTCGACACGCACCCGAGTCGAACGGGCTCCCAACCCCATCACCGAGCGGTGCACGATCTCGTCGACGCGGGCGACCTCGAGTCGTAGCTCGACCGCTCCGGCCTGGATCCGACTCATGTCGAGCAGATTGGTGATCAACGCGCTGAGGCGGTCCGACGAGATCTCGATCGTCTCGAGCAGTTCCTCGCGGGTGTCAGCCGGCCAGTCGATGCCGGTGTTCCTCAACGTCGACACGGCCGCCTTGACCGCTGCGAGCGGCGTGCGCAGGTCGTGCGACACGGCTGCCAGGAGCGCGGAGCGGAGTTCGTTGGCGCGGGCGAGCGAGTCGACCAGCTCCTCGGTCACCCGAAGTCGACGCTGTTCGAGCGCGACCGAGATCTGGTCGAGGAACGCTCCGGCCGTGTCGTGATCGACCATGCGGAGCGACTCGCCGTGGATGACCAGCCGCGCCGACTCGCCCACCGCCATCTGCATCGACGCGGCTGCATCGGCAGAGCCGCCGGCGCCCGTCGCGGTCACGACGACCCAGTCGCGACCGTCCTTCTCGTGGAGCTCTGCTGCGTCGGCGCCGTAGATGTCACGCAGGCGCTCGACGAGCGCCGGCAACGGGTCAGCCAACGACGCGACCTCGCCGGCCATCGACGCCAGCGTCGCGGCCGTCGAGCGGGCACCTCGCGCCTCGGCCGAACGCCGCGCCGCGGCCGAGACGAACGCGCCGATCGACACGGCGACCGCGAGGAACGAGAACAGCGAGACGGCGTCGTCCGCGTTCGAAATCGTGAGTCGGTGCAGTGGGGGGATCAGGAACCAGTTGCAGAGCAGGAACGATTCGACCGCAGCGAACATGGCGGGTCCGATGCCGCCGACCACCGCGACGCTCGTCGCCGCGAGCAGCATCAGGAGCAGCGCCGCGGTCAGAGTGATCGAGCTGATCGACGTGACCAGCAGGATCGTCAAGCATGGCGCGGCGACCGCGAGGATCCACCCCGACCAGACTCGTCGTCGCGACAACACGCTCACCCGCGACTCGATCACACGGCGCTCGTCGGCCACCGGGGTCTCGTCCTCGCTGTCGGGTGCGACCACGTGGACGTCGATCGGCGACCGGCGGATCAGCTCTGACAGCATCGAGCCGCGCGTCAGCTCGGTCCACCGGCCCCGCTGTGACGAGCCCACGATGATCCGTCCGGCCCGCTCCGCCTCGGCCACCGAGACGAGCGCGCCGGCGATGTCACTCGACGCGACCTCGATGTAGGCGCCCCCCGAGGCGCGCAGCTCGCGTCGGGCCAGCGCGAGGCCCGATGACGACGACGGTCCGGTCGTGTGATTGGAGCGCACGTGGACACCGACCAGTCGGGTGCTGCCCCGTTCCGCCACGCCGAGAGCGACGCGGATCAGGCGCTCGCCGCCGGGCGCACCGGTGAGCGCGACGATGACCGACGGCAGGCGGTGACCGGGATCGATCCCCTTGTCGGCGATGGCCGCCATGTACTGCAACGAGAGTTCGCGGAGGGCCGAGAGGCGTTCGGTCCGGAACACCTCGGCGAGGCCCGCATCGAGCGCTTCGGCCGGCACGAGATTGCCGTGCGCGAGCCGCCGTTGGATCGCCTCCGGCGTCTGGTCGACGAGCT
>JAYTFP010000381.1:0-2936 GCA_043734285.1 Acidimicrobiaceae bacterium | reverse complement strand
GCGCGCTGGCGCTGTCGCGCTCACCACTCGGCGCCGGCTTCGGCCAGGACGCGAGTGACGCGACCCGGTTCCTCAGCGAAGAGCTGGCATTCGTCTGGTCCGACTTCGAGCAGCGGCTGGCACGCGTGCCGATCATCCAACGCCTCGACGACGGATCGGTCACCCTCGACGATTACCGCGAGTTGCTGCTCAACCTCCGCCAGCAGGTGATGGAGGGCGGACGCTGGATCGCCCTCGCGGCCTCATCGATGTCGATCGCGCTGTTCCCGGTGCGATCGCTCCTCATCCAGCACGCCGCCGAGGAGCACACCGACTACCAGATGCTCGAGCGCGACTACTGCTCGGTCGGTGGCACGCTCGAACAACTCAACTCGCAGCCGAAGAACATCGGGTCCGAGGCGTTCAGCGCGTTCATGTTCCACCAGGCCTCGCAGCCCGACCCACTCGACCTGTTCGGCGCGATGTTCATCATCGAAGGGCTCGGCGCCGGCAAGGCATCCGGGTGGGCTGATCAGTTCCAGGATGCGCTCGACCTACGCGACGACCAGATGACCTTCATGCGTTACCACGGCGTCAACGATGACTCGCACTTCGACAAGCTGCGGATGATCCTCAGCCATCCGCTCATCGATGACGCGCTGGCCCGACGCCTCGCCCGCACAGCCAAGATCGTCGCCCGCCTGTACGCGCTCCAACTCGAAGAGCTCGGCAACATCTGAGCGACCGATGGCCACCCAGGAATCCGCAGCGCTGACCGAACGTCGCGCCCGGTTCGGACTGCCCGTCCGCGATCGCGACAACCCCACCCTGTGGGAGTCGATCGCGCTCGATCCCACGCTCGAGATCCCCGACGACAGCCGCGCGTTCCAGTTGCGCAACCTCCGGCGACCGCAGCGGTTGCTCCTGCAGCCGACCGTGCGGCTGGTGTGTCGCGTCTGGATCAAGGTGATCTTCTCGATCAAGCGACTGCCAGGGCTACGCCATCTCGCGTCGCCCGACACGCTCACGAGGATGACGCCCTGGTTCGTGACGCAGGCCTGCTCGGTCGAGACCCATGAACTGCTGCTGCGTCACTTCGTCGTCGAGAGCCAGCTCATCAACTTCGTGGCGCGCAACTGCGGCTCGGAGTCGGTGCACGAGGTCGGCCTCTTGCCGACCCGCGCCGTCGAGCTGGGCGACGACCACGGGATGAACGCGGTCGTACGCCACGACGTCAACATGTTCAACCTGGTGATCGACCTCGGCGAGGCGCCCGACCTCGACCTGACGACGCGACCGATCGGCGACCTCGACTTCTCGATGCTCGAGATCCCCGAGTTCGACCTCGCGCCCGAGGCGCGCCGCCGGTTCAACCTCGATGCGGAGTCGGCGTTGTCGTTCATCGTCGCCGCGCTCGCGACATTGATGGACTTCGCGACCGCCGAGCGAGCCCTCAACAGCCTCCAACTCGACGAGTCACTGCTCGTCGCCATCGCGGAGCTGACGGGCGACGACACGTTCCGCACCTGGACGCCGGTGAAGTTCGGCAACTGGCTGGCCACACCCCACGACGTGGCGCGCGACCTGCTGTGGCACTTCATGGTGAACGAGTACGCGCACACGCGGCTGCGGCGGATGGCAGTGTCGACAGGCCACTCGTGATCCCGCGGCCGATCGCCGCGCTCGCCAAGTGGGTCTCGGGCCGGCCGCTGCACGCGTTGGCGGCGGTACTCGTGATGACCTCGATCATGGGCTTCTTCGCCCGTGACGTGAGGCTCGACAACAACTTCGCCAAGCTCTTCTCGACGAAGTCGGCGGCCGCACAGTTCCGCGAGACGTATCGCAACACCTTCGGACCCGACGACGGACTCCTGGTCGTGGTGCTCCACACCGATCACCCCGACGAGCAGTTCTTCGACACTGTCCGCGCCGTCAGTGACCGGGTTGCCTCGATGCACGAACTGAGCGCCGTACGCAGCGTGACGACCGTGCCGGTCATCCGCACGACCCCGACCCTCGCACTCGATCCGGCGTTCAGTGCGCACACCGCATCGATCCCGCTCGGCGAGCGGATCCGCATGGTCGCGGCGTCCGACCTCGGTGCGGCGAACCTGCTCTCGAGATCGGGCGACACCGCGCTGGTGGTCGGCGAGTTGAAGAAGGACTACAACTCGTACGAACGGGTCACGGGTCCGGCCGACGACTTCGAACGTCGCGTCCGCTCGGCCGTACACGACTCACCCGGCTCGGCGTCGATCGTGGTCCACACGGCCGGCATCGCGTTCACGCGGATCGCTGCCATCAGCGAGATGCAGGGCGATCTGCTCAAGCTCTTCCCGTTGGCCACGTTGGTCATGATCGTGCTGCTGTGGTTCTTCTTCCGGCGGCCGGTCGCGGTGGTCGGTCCGGTGATGGCGATCGGCAGCTCGATCGTCTGCACGGCGGGTGTCATCGGACTCTCGAACGACAACATCAACCAGATCACGATCATCTTTCCCGTCTTGCTGATGGGCGTGGTCGTCGCGACCGCCACGCATCTCGTGCACCGGTTCTATGTCGAGCGGGCGGCGGGTGCCGATGCCACGACCGCGGCGCGGACCACGCTCGAGCGGATCGCCCGCGCCGCGATCGTCTGCACGATCACGAACGCGATCGGTTTCGCATCGCTGGCGACGGCGAAGATGGAGATCCTCCACCAGTTCGGTCTCTACCTCTCCGCCGGCGTCGGCTTCTGCTTCATCGCGACATCGCTGGTGGTCCCGGCGCTCCTCGTGCTCCGCAACAGCGATCCGCCCGCCCGCTACCTCGCGACTGACGCGGCGCCCGCCATCCCCGGCGTCAGCGCGACACCGACCGCCACGCGCCGCTACGCCGGTTTCATCGTGAGCGGCAATCACGCCCCGCTGATCCTCGCGTCGGGTCTCCTCCTCCTGATCGCCGCCGCACTCATCGCCTCG
>JAYTFP010000380.1:0-4367 GCA_043734285.1 Acidimicrobiaceae bacterium | reverse complement strand
GAACGCCGAACGGCGAAGTCGTCGTGGTTGCGATCGTCGTCGAGGACTTCGTCTTCTTCGTCGCCGTCGACGTCGTGGGGGAGCGGGTGCACGCGGCGGCGCTCATGACGACCGCCATCCCCAGCACGAGCGCGATCGAGACCGGTCGTCGGCATCGAACAGGCATCGACCGCACTTCAGAACGCCGGCAGATAGCGGTCGACGTAGACGAAGCAGAACCAGAGCAGGACCATGAACCCCGGGGTCACGACGAGGTAGCCCCAGATGCCCCGACGCTTCGAGCGACGGAAACCGAAGGCGAGGAGCCATCCGAACAACCACAGCGCGAGGCTGGCGGCCCCCCACCAGATCGCCGGCGTCAGCGCGCGGCGGTCGCCCGACGTCAGCGCGCTCTCGTCGGTGTGTTGGTCGACCTTCGGCTTGGCGGGTGCGTTGGGATCGGTGGCGAGCGTCGCCGCGGGCTCGACGGTGAGCTTCGCCTGCACGACGATCCGCTCCTTCGCGGAGTACTTCGGGTGGCACGCGGTGAGCGTCAGCCGGTTGTCGCCGGTCGGCTCGAGCACACTGCCGTCGTTCGGCGCGACCGTGTACCAACCCTTGCCGCGTTCGATGCCCTTGTTGGGCGGCGGTGCCAGCACTTCGTAGGTGAACTTGCCCTGGGTCGTGTAGATGTCGATGGGATCGCCCGGGAGCAGCTCGTCGATGCGGTTGAACGGCGCCCCGTACGTCGTTCGGTGGCCGGCGATCGCGGCGTTGCCTGCCTGACCCGGCAGCGGCGTTTCGGGGTAATGGCCCGGTCCTTTGCGCAGGTCGGCCTTGGTCACGCCCTCGACGAAGGTCTTCTGCCGCAGTCCGATCCTGGCGATCTCGATGATGCCTTCGGCGTCACCTTCCTTCGGTGCCGCGGTCGCGGGCTGGGCGGCCGGCTTGAGCTTGGAGAGCTTGTCGGTGAGGTTCGTTGCGATGTCGGACGGATCGGCGTCGTCGATCGGGCTCTTCAGGTCGTCGACACCGAGCGTCTTGGCCATCGACCGGGCCAGGTCGTCCTGGTTGCTCGACTCGGCGAATCCGGTGCCCCACAGCTGATAGCCGACGAACAGCAGCAACACGACGCCGAGGAAGATCAGCGTCTTGCCGATCGCGCCGAGTATCCGTGTCCACCACATCGTGGGCCACGGTAGCGGGGCCGATCACCGGTGCCGCGGCACGGCATGGCGCCGCCTTGGTGGCCGCGGACGCCCACTTGTAGCCTGACCCGGGCCATGGAGCTCGCAGTGGAACTACGTTCCACGGTCTCGTTGCTCGGCCGATTCCCGGCCCTCGCCGGGGTCGATCTCGACGTCGCCGTAGGACACATCGTGCTTGCCCAGGGCCCCAACGGCGCTGGCAAGACGTCGTTGCTGCGCACCTGCGCGGGGCTCATGCCGATCGCCTCGGGCACGGCGACGGTGCTCGGTTGCGACCTCGTGGCCGACCGGGCGTCGGTCCGTCCGCTGGTCGGCCTGCTGGGCCACGCGACCTCGCTCTACGACGACCTGACGGTCCTCGACAACGTCCGGTTCTGGGCGCGCGCCGCGGGCGTCGACGCCGTCGATGCCACCGCCGCGCTCGATCGGGTCGGGCTCGTCGAACGTCTGCGCGGCCTGCCAGTCCACCGCCTGTCGACCGGCCAGCGCCGCCGAGCGTCGCTCGCGGCGATGATCGTGCGGCGCCCCCGTCTGTGGCTGCTCGACGAACCGCACGCGGGACTCGACCAGGCGGGCCGCGACCTGATCGACGAGCTCGTCGAGTCGGCCGCGGTCGCCGGTGCCACTGTGATCTTCGCCTCGCACGAGCTCGACCGCGCCGTGGCCGTCGCCGATCGGGTTATCACGATCACCGGCGGTGTGGTGTCGCACGAAACCGACGGCGGCCGGCAACGGCGGGTCGGCGCCGCGACGGCTACGACCGCTACGACCGCGGCGACGATCGGTGCGTCGGATGTTCCGTGAGACCCTGCTCGTCTGTGGCAAGGACCTGCGCCTCGAGATGCGCACCCGCGTCGCGTTGCACCACGTGATGCCGTTCGTGCTGGCCGTCGTGATGCTGTTCGCCTTCGCGCTCGACGCCGACACCGCGGCGCTCCGCAAGGCGACCTCGGGCCTGTTCTGGGTGACCGTGCTCTTCGCCGCCACGCTGCTGGTGCAGCGATCCGCAGCCGTCGAGCGGGCCGACGGGATCGGTGACGCGCTCCGTCTGTCGGGACTCAACCCGGCGTCGCTCTATCTGGGAAAGACACTTGCGCTGATCGCCCAGTTGCTCGCGGTCGAGGTCGCGCTGGGCATGGCGGTGGTGGTCTTCTACGACGTCCGCCCCCGCGGGGCGTTGCTGCTCGCAGTGGTCGCGGTGCTCTCGACGCTCGCCATCGCCGCAGTCGGGTCGATCTACGGCCCGCTCGCCGGCGGGATGAAGGGGCGCGAGACGGTGCTGCCCCTGTTGTTCCTGCCGGTCCTCGCCCCCGTATTGTTGGGGGCGAGCCGCGCGTTCGAGATCGCTCTCGGGCGCGGGGTTGGCAATGGCTGGTCGTGGGCCGCGCTCCTCGGGCTGCTCGCCGCGATCTACCTGGTCGTCGGAGTGGCGACCAGCGGGCCCCTACTCGAAGAGGCGTGACGAATGATCAGGACACGCGGATGACAGCGCCCGAACCCATATCGACGACGGCGGCGGTCTCGACAGGGACGCAGACGACCGCGTCGCGGGGCACCCGCGTTCTGGGGCTCGCCGCGCTCGTGGGCATCGTGGTCACGACGATCTACGCCTTCGTCGTGAGCAAGCCCGACAGCCAGCTCGGCGAGAGCGTGCGGATCATGTACGTGCACGTTCCCGCGATCTCGATGGCCTACATGGTCATGATCGCCAACGCCTGCTTTTCGGCGTACTACCTGTGGAAGCGATCGACCTTCGCCGATCTGGCCGCCGCGGTGACCGGCGAGCTCGGCGTCGTGCTGCTCGGTCTCGGACTGGTCAGCGGCAGCCTCTGGGGGCGGGTGAGCTGGGGCACGTTCTGGCAGTGGGACGCGCGGCTCACCTCCACTGCGCTGCTCTTCTTGATGTACGTCGGCTACCTCGCGATCCGCAGCCTGCCCGCAGAACCGCAATCGCGTGGCACCCGCTCCGCGGTGGTGGGCATCCTCTCGGCCCTCCTCATCTATCCGGTGCACATGTCGGTCGAGTGGTGGGGATCGCTGCACCAGACCGGCACCGCGCTCGAAGGGCACATCGCCGGCAATCAGCTCTTCACGCTGTTCCTCGGCTTCGTCACGTTCGCACTCATCGTCGCGTGGCTGTCGATGCATCGATTCCGTGTCGCGTGGTTGAGCGAGCAGCTCGCCGAGAGCGAGCTCGCCGATTCGATCACCGCTCGTCGTGCCGATGCCGAGGCCGACGCAGTGACCACCACTTCGAGAGGAGCGTCGTGAGTCTGGCGACTGAACAACTCAGCCAGTGGCCGTTCATCATCGGCGCGTGGGTCGCCACAGTGGTCGTGCTCGCCGGGTACGCCGTGTCGGTCATCCGCCGCGGACGTCAGATGAGCCGTCAGCTCCCGCCGGATCGACGTCGATGGATGTGACGCCGCTCGCCGACCGCGACGACCCCGAATCGGCCGACGCCCGACCCACCGGCGAGCTCGACCTCACGCCTCGCGACGTCGCGGCACGCCGGTCTCGCCGCGGTCGGCGGTGGCCGGCGCTGATCGCGCTGCTCGGCATCGCGGTGGCGATCGGCTTCGTCCTGGTCCACTTCCTGAGCGACGCCACGACCTTCTATTACAACGTCGACGAGGCGATCGCGAAGAAGGCCGAGATCGGCGATCGCGTCGTGCGTCTTCAGGGCAACGTCGTGGCCGGCTCGCAGCAGCAGGTGCCCCAGGGCGAGCAGTTCACGCTCGCCTATCACGGAGTCTCGGTGCGCGTGAACCACCGCGGCGAGGTGCCCGACCTGTTCCAGCCGGCGATTCCGGTCATCATCGCGGGCCACTTTGCCGGCAACCATTTCGAGAGCGACACGATCCTCGTGAAACACGACAACACCTACGACGAGAAGAACGTGGCACGTGTCGCGGCGGCGTGCCGTGACGCGCAGCATGCGGCCACCCGCGCCGGCACCCCGCTGCTGCAGTCGCCCGAGTGCATCAAGGCGCTCGCCGGCGCGTCGACCACGACGACCCCCTGACCGTGAACGTCTCCCTCGGTAACGCCGGCGTCATCCTCGGGCTTCTCGCCTGCGTCGTCGGCGCCACCGCGGCCATCGTCGGCGTCACCACGGGTCGTCGCTCGCTCACCCTGTGGACCCGACCGCTCGCCAATGTCGCGCTCGCCGGAGCGGTC
>JAYTFP010000379.1:0-3432 GCA_043734285.1 Acidimicrobiaceae bacterium | reverse complement strand
CGTCTTCTCGACGAGGAGCCACCCGATGACCGCGTCAACTGCGCTCGTCGCCGCCGTGATCGTGACGCACGACCGTCGGGAGATCCTGCGCTCGACGGTGCACTCGCTCCTGGCGCAGTCGCGGCCTCCCGACCGCATCGTGGTCGTCGATTCCGGCAGCCCTGACGGCGCGGATGACGGTGTGCTCGAACTCTCCCCGATGATCGACCTGGTCGCGGTCGCCGACAACATCGGCGTCGCGGGCGGGCTCGCCGTCGGCATCCGCCGAGCCGCGGAGACAATCGACGCGGCCTGGTACTGGCTGCTCGACGATGACAGCCCGGTGGGTCCCGAGTCGCTCGAACGGTCGCTCGCCGCTGCCGCCGGCATCGACGACCTGGGGATCCTCGGCAATCGCGGCGGCTGGTTCCGACGCGGTCGGATCGCACACCGCTCGGGTCCGCCACCTGCGGCCCCGATGGCGGTCGACTTCTGTCTGCTCGACGGCGCGCTCGTCGCGTCGGAGGCCGTACGGCGCTGCGGCGTGCCGCGCGAGGACTTCTTCATGATGCACCAGGACCTCGAGTACCCCGTGCGCTTGGGCCGGGCCGGATTCCGCGTGATGATCTCCGACGCGGTGTCGAGCACGCCGGCCTATCTGGGGTCCACGCCGACCGCGGCCCCGCGGTCGTACTGGCGGAGCTACTACCAGAGCCGCAATCACCTGCGGTGGGTCCTCGACGACCGCTCGGCCGTGGGTGTGTGGGGATGGTTCACGCGCGAGGTCAAGATCGCCGTTGCCGGCTTCGGCCGCGGTGGCGGGGGAGTACGCAAGGTCGTGCTGATCACGCGCGGCGCGGTCGACGCGGTCCGGGGTCGCATGGGACGCACCATCGAGCCCGGGTCGCGATGACTGGTGCTGTGTCGACGAGCGAGGCGCCGTCGGTGTCAGTCGTCATGCCGGCGTTCAACGCCGAGGAGTACATCGTGGGTCAGCTCGCGGCGATCGTCGCGCAGGAGTGGTCGGGCGGGATCGAGCTGATCGTCGCCGACAATGGATCGTCCGACGCGACCGCGCGCCTGGCCGCGGACGCCGGCGCGCACGTCGTCGACGCGTCGCACCGGCGTGGGCCCGGCGCGGCGCGCAATGCCGGCGCGGCCGTCGCCGGCGGCGCCGTGCTCGTCTTCGTCGATGCCGACGACCTCATCGACCCCGGCTATGTCGCGGCGATGGTCGCGGCGTTGGCCGACGCGGACGTCGTCGGCTCGCGGGTCGATCAACAACTGCTGAATCCCGGATGGTCGAGCGATGTGCGCACGATCGCGCAACACGACGCGCTGCCCGAGTTCAACCCGGGCCGGCCGTGGATCTACGGCGCGACCCTGGCGATGCGACGCGAGACGTTCGCAGCGGTCGGTGGGTTCGACGAGTCGCTCGAGGCGTCGGAGGACTTCGACTTCTCGATCCGGTGTCACCTGATGGGCCTGCGCTTCGCGTTCGTGCCCGACGCGGTGGTGCACTGCCGGCTTCGCACCGACCTGCGCTCGGTGTTCCGTCAGGGTCTGTACTACGGCAAGGGCGGAGGTCAGATCGACCTGAAGTACCGCCGGGAGGGCGCGCCGTATCCGAACATCGAGACGTCGAAGCGGGCGATGCCCCGGGTGTTCCTGGCGTCGCTGTGGCGCCTCCTCATCGCCCGTGGCACCGCGGCGCGGGGTTCGGCGCTCTTCCTCGTGGGGCGCCGGCTGGGCACGATCGGCACCTGGCTGCGCCGCAAGTGACGGGAGCGAGTCGCGCGTCGGGTAGCCGTATCGGCAGACGCTCCGTACACTCGCGACGGGCCTGTGCCGAAGGCGGCAGGCCCCATCGAGAGAGCCCCGATGTCGGCGAAGCCGACAAGCCCCAGCCACCACTGACGCCGACCTCTCCGCCACCCCCCGAAGCCCCGACGATCGATGAGTGAGCGATGAACCCACAGCGCATCCGATGGACCGAGCTCTCTGCCGATCCGAACGCGGTCGAGGTGATCCGTTGGCGTCAGGAGATCCTCGACGCCACGCGCCGGCCCCCGGTGACGAACCGCGTCAAGCACCTCCGGTCGCTGGCCGAGGGCCGCAACGTGCTCGATGTCGGCGTGGTCGAGCACATGATCAGCAGCCAGAGCGGCCTCCGCTGGTTGCATCGCCACATGGTCGAGGCGGCCGCGACCTGCCTCGGCGTCGACATCCTCGCCGACGACGTCGCGGAGCTGCGCAACCGCGGCTACGACGTGATCGTGCACGACCTCACCGAGTCGCCGCTCGACCGCCAGTTCGACCTGATCGTCGCCGGCGAGCTCGTCGAACACCTCGGCGCGCCGAGCCGCTTCTTCGACAACCTGCGTCCGATGCTGGCGCCGGGCGGACGCATCGCACTGTCGACGCCGAACCCGTACTCGATGCACCGCGTCTGGAAGACGTTGCGCGGCGAGTTCCCCGACAGCGTCGATCACTCGATCCTGCTCGGCCCAGGCAACATCCTCGAGCTCGCGTCGCGTTCGGGGCTCCAACTCGACGCGTGGCGCGGCATCCGCCTGAAGGACCTGCCGGGCTACAAGAACCGCATCGCGTCGACGGCGCGCAAGGTGTTGCGCTCGACGGTCATGCCGTGCGATCTCGATTGCGACTCGATCATCTACGAGCTGGTGGCGCTGCCTGATTGAGAGCTGGTCGGCTCGTTCTCGGCCCCGCTGTGCAGCATCGAGTTGACGAACGGCTGACGTGCTCGAACGACGTCGAGCGGTCCGTCGTCGATCACCACGCCGTTCTCCATGTAGATGATCCGACCGCAGTGATGGAGCAGTTCAGGCCGGTGCGTGACGACGATCACGAGGTTGGTCTTCATCGCCTCCGAGATCAGGTCGCACACGATCAAGCTGTTGGCCCGGTCGAGTGCGCTGGTCGGCTCGTCGAGCAGCCAGATGTCGGGCTGGTTGATGAGCAGCCGGGCGAGGCCGAGGCGCTGGAGCTCACCGCCCGAGAAGCCTTCACCGGCGCGCCCCATCAGGGTCTCGAGGTCGCCCCCGAATCCCCCGACGGTCTGCTCGAGCCCCACAGTGGCGAACGTCAACCGGATCGTCTCGTCGTCGACCTCCGTCTCGGGCCGGGTCACGTTGGACCGCAGATCGTCGCGGAGGAGTTGCGGGTCTTGCGGGAGGAGACCGATGTGGTGCCCGAGGTCGGCGGCGAGCAGGAGCGACAGCGGTACGCCGGCGAGGTTGATGCTGCCGCTCGACGGATCGATCAGGCCCGAGAGCGCGAGCAGGGTGGTGGTCTTGCCGCTTCCGGACGGACCGATGATCGCGATGCCGCCGGGGCCCTTCAGCCGGAGGTCGAGGTCTCCGACGATGATGTCGTTGCCGTACGAGAGCGCCGCGTGGTCGATGTCGAGTTCGAGCACATGCTCCCCGATGA
>JAYTFP010000378.1:0-2884 GCA_043734285.1 Acidimicrobiaceae bacterium | reverse complement strand
GCGGCGTAGGTCGGCGGATCGGCCGCGGGGTGCACCGAACCCTTGATCGGCCCGACCGCGGGATAGGCACGCGCATCGTTCACAGAGAGCGCTGACAGCGGTCCGACCTGATTCTGGGAGGTGATCCGCTTCGGCCAACTCGGCACCGAGCGCAGCGAGTCGTATCGGTGCTCGTCGCCCTTGATCGCTCCGGTGATCGACCTCACTCCCGACACGACGACCTGATCGGCGATCGCCTCGAGCGCCGTGTGCGGAGTGGTCCCGTAGTGCAGCGTCGACTGGTAGGTCGCGGTGTCGATCACCGGATCGCCTCCCCCGATGAACCAGAGGTCACCAGTCACCACACCATCGGCCGGTGCTGCCGCGGCGCGCAGAGTGGTGGTCATCTTCGCGTCGGGACCGATCGCATCGAACGCGGCCGACGTGGTCAGGAGTTTCTGGTTCGACGCGACGACCAGCGGCGTGTCGGCGTGGTCGATCACGATGTCGGTCATCCCGTCGGAGACCATCACGCAGCGGCTCGGATCGCCGGCGCCGATGATCGGCGCGAGTGCCGCTTGCAGTCGGTGCGCGGGCTGCTGGCGCACGAGCAACCCGGGAGCGCGTCTCGCCGACAACACCGGCGTCGCCACGTGTCCGGCTCGCGAGCGTCCGGCAGCCACGCTGACCGATCCGTCGGCTTCGGACTGCAGACCGATGACGGCGAACGTGACGGCGGTGACCAGCAGCGAGGCGATCATGATCCAGCGAGGCGTGGCGCGGCGCGGCGCCGTGGCTGACTCGTGCGCCTCGTCGGGCGTTGCCATCACTCGGCCCGACGGGCGCGCCACTGCGCATGACGCACCAGGTGCTCGAGCGCGGTGACAGCCCGATTGGCCGACGAGTAACAGAGTCGACCGGTCGCGCGCACGGTGGCGGGCCCGGCGTTCGTGGGATCTGCGACGGCGAGTTCGGTGGCCGTGAGGATCGGCTTGCCGAGCGCGCTGGAGATCTCGGCAGCTGCCCGTGCGAAGCGCTCGTCCTGGCGGCGGTGGTAGGCGACGATGCGCTCGACGCCGTCGGCGTGGGCGAATGGGCCCTCGGCCATCATGCGGGCCTGGTTCGACTGGATGCCGAGCCCGAGATAGATGATGGCGTCGACGTCGGGGTGCGAGGCGACCATCTCCATCACCTCGGGGACCGTGTCTCGGGTCTCGCCGCCCGCGAGATCGACCGGGTTGTTGCGACTCCAACGCGGCGGCAACTTCGTGTCGATCGACGCACGGAGGTCATCGGGCATCGGCGCGAGTTCGAGCACGCGGCTGGTGGTGATCGCGTCAGCAGTGACCACACCCCATCCACCCGCGGTGGTCATGACCATCACGCGATTGCCTCGGGGTGTGGGCTGGGTCGCGAACGTCGCCGCAGCTTCGAACGCCTCCTCGACCGTCGCGGCGCGTGTGACGCCGGCCTGACGACACGCTCCGTCGAACACGCGGTCGTCGGTGGCCAACGAACCGGTGTGGCTCGACGCGGCCCGCGCTCCCCCGCTCGTCGCGCCACCCTTCACCAGTACCAGGGGCTTGGCAGCGGCCGCGGCACGCACCGAGTCGTAGAACGCGCGACCGTCGACGATCCCTTCGACATAGGCGAGGCCGACACTCGTCGCTGGGTCGGTCGAGTAGTACGAGAGGTAGTCCGCGACCGAGGTCGCCGCGGCGTTGCCGGCCGACACCGCCCGGCTGACACCGATGCCCGTCGCCATCGACCAGTTGAGGAAGCTCGACACGAAGTTGCCGGATTGGCTCGCCACACCGATGGTTCCCTCAGGCGGATACGGGGCGACGATCTGCGCGCACAGCCTCACCGGTGTCGACACCACGCCCTGGCCGTTCGGTCCGGCAAGGAGGATGCCGAGTTCGTCGCACAGCGCGACCAGCTCGGCCTCGTGGCGGCGGCCGTCGTCGCCGCTCTCGCCGTACCCGGCCGAGGTCAGGAACGCGGCGCGGATGCCCTTCGCCGCACAGGCCCGCAGCAGGTCGGGATTGGTCGCCTTCGGCGTGCACACCACGACGAGGTCGATCTCGCCGTGCGGGAGTTCCGACACATCGCGAACCGATTCGACACCGAGCACCGTGGCACCCTCGAGGTTGGTCGCGAAGACCTTGCCGGCGTAGCCGGAGGCGAGCAGGTTGTGCAGCGTCACGAACCCGAACTTGCCGGGGTGAGTGCTGGCGCCGGCGACGAGGACCGCCCGCGGTTCGAACAACGCCCGGAACTGCTCGGCCGTGCCCACGTCAGTCGTCGAGCTCGACGAGCGCATCGACGGCGACCGGCCGCCCGTCGTGCACGATCAGCGGATTCAGGTCGGCTGACTGCAGCTCGGGGTGCGCGAGCGACGCGTCATTGAGCGCCATGAGTACATCGGCGACGGCCTGGCGGTCGACCTGCGGCTCGCCACGGAACGGTCCGAGCAGCGGCTGCGTCGAGAGGTCGTCGATCATCTCGAGCGCATCGATGCGGGTGATCGGCACGAGCCTGACCGCAACATCGGCCACGGCTTCGGCGAGCACGCCGCCGACGCCGATCATGACGGTCATGCCGAACTGTGGATCAAGGGCGAGGCCGGCGATGAGCTCGCGTGTGCCGGCGATCATGGGTGCGACGAGCACACCGCTGACACCGTCAGCGGTGACGGCCGCATCGAGCAGCTCGGCGGCGGCGGCGGTCACCGCCGCGGCGTCGTGCAACCCGAGTCGAACGAGGCCCCGTTCGGTCTTGTGCGCGATGTTCGCTCCGCAGAGCTTTGCGACGACGGGAAAGCCGAATTCGGCTGCTGCGGTCGCTGCCTCCGCCGGCCCGCTGACCACTCGCCCGGGGGCGAAAGGCACGCCGAACGGCACCA
>JAYTFP010000377.1:0-8551 GCA_043734285.1 Acidimicrobiaceae bacterium | reverse complement strand
TTCTCCAACGGCGGCGCGGCGGGCACCTGTAACGGTAAGGAGTCGTACGGCAATCGCGTCGGTTCGTCGGTGGTAGAAGTCCCGCGTGGACGACACGCTCTTCGACCAGGTCGCCGAGGCGACGCGCTCGCTGGTTCCGCCCGAACTCGGCAGGTTGCGACTCCGCGCCCGACGGTGGGCGGTGAAGGCGTGGTTCGGGCCTGTCGAGCCGATCAAGGAGCATTACGAGGCTCAGTTGCTCGGAGCCCAGCACATCCCAGGGGCGAAGGCGCTCGGCATCGAGATCGGCTTCCACGCGGAGCACAAGCTTCCGGCTGACAACGACGAGTGTCTGGCTCGCCTCGAAGCGGGTGGTCGAAAGTGGCGCAAGGAGCTGGGACCCGAGGCCGAGATCGGCGGATTCATCGGTCGACCAGATCAATGGCGACGGGTCTCCGAGGTCTGGGTCGATCCCGATCTCAGCGACGAAGGGCTCGCATGGGAGATCGGCGCACGCCTCACCGACTACATCGTGTGCCTCGAACCGCTTCGCACCGTACTCTGACGTCAACTGACGGATGCCTGGGGGGACGACGTGGGGCGATGGCGGACGCGTGCGTGGATGGTGCCGATGCTCTCGGTCGCGGTGACGGCGGGATGCGTCGGCTTCGGCCCAGCGACCCCGTACACAGCGCCTGACACAGGCGCGGTGCCACCGAGCGGTTCGATCGTCGACGGTGTCGTCGCGCGATTGCGCGAGACGGCTCCCGAGGTCGAGGGCAGTCTGTGGTCGGAGACCACGACGAACACGCTCGAAGGTGACTGGTTGCTGCAGACACCCGACTGTTGGGGGCAGGCCACCTGTTCGGCCCCGATCGGCCTCAACCGGATCCTCGGACGCATCGAGGACAACATCGCCGACGCCAGGTCGGTCGTCGACATCCTCACGCTGAATCCGCTGCCCGATACGCGGTTTCGCGACGCGGTCATCCGTGGTCTTCGCCGCACACTCGCCGCGGGCAACACGCCGACGGTGCGGATGCTCGCGGGCGCCTATCCCTTCAGCACCGGTGTCGCTCAGCCGTTCGGCGACATCACCTTCGACTCGGTGCAGCAATATCTCGACAAGTTGCTGGCCGACGTCGGCCCCGACGCGACCCGGCTGCCCGTCGCGATCACGCGCGCCTCGACCAACCAACTGGTCTCGTGGAACCACGCCAAGATCGTCGCAGTCGACGGGACCACGGCGATCGTCGGAGGCCACAACATGTGGTCGGGTTCGTACATCCAGACGATCGACCCGGTGCACGACGTGTCGGTCGCGGTATCGGGACCAGCCGCCGACGTCGCGCAGCGCTTCGCCGACACGCAATGGACCTTCGCCTGCGCACACTCGTGGGACAAGGCCTACGACGACTACGTCCACAGCGCCGCGCTCGCGGCGTGCCCAGAACACCTCGCGCCGACCGAATCGCCCGGCGCCGGTCACGTGAAGGTGCTCGCGGTCGCCCGCGAGGGCATCGGCATCGGGCCATTCGTCTCACTGGCGAACACCGTCGATCCGAACACCACGGTCGGCTGCGGTCCGGCGCCCGACCTGACGAACCTCGGGGGCGCGGTCTACGACGCGCAGAACCCAGGGGAGGAGGCCATGCGTGCGATGGTGCGGCGTGCGACCGACCACGTGAACATCTCGCAGCAGGACATCACGTTCGGGTGCCCCATGCCCACCTACGACGCTCGCATGTTCGAGGCGATCGCCGACCGTCTGCTCCACGGTGTGAGGGTGCGGATCGTGTTGAGCACCCCGGGAGCGAAGACGAAGAACTCCACGGCGTACTCGAACATCAACTCACTCGCCGAGGTCAGCAACGACCTGTACCAGGTGGCCGTACGCGTCGCCGGCGACGCGACCGCAGCCCGCGCCGCGGTCTGCGCGAACCTGCAGCTCGCCTCGATCCGCTTCGGACCGTCGAGCACCTGGCCGAACGGTCACGGGTTCGGCAATCACGCGAAGGTGATCGAGGTCGACGGCCAGGCCTTTTCGGTCGGGTCGAACAACCTCTATCCGGCGTGGCTGCAGGAATTCGCGTACGTCTACGACGACGCGGCAGCCACGGCCGCCTTCACGACCAACTACCTGGATCCTCTGTGGTCGTGGTCGAAGACGACCGCGGTCATCGACCACGACCAGGATCGCTGCGAACTCCCCGGCTGACCGGGAGTCACCGGCCCTCTAGTGGAGGGGGATGGTGATGGTCGGCAGCGGAACTGTGATGTCCGGCAGGTTGAAGTTCAGCGACAGACCGAAGAAGTGCAGGGTCACGCCGGTGATCGTGAACGACGGATTGTCGAGCGTGAGCACGCCCGTCGCCACGTTCAACGTCGCCGTCTTGACCACTGCCTTCGCCGGCAGGCTGAGCCCGATGGTGCCCGTCGAGATGTTGATGCCGAAGCATCCAACCGACGCGGCGCCCAAGGTGAGATCGACGGCCGGGAAGTTGACGGTGACGTTCGGGATCGTTGCCGTGGCGGCCGCGGCGTCGATGGTGACCGACGGCAGCGTGATGGTGGCGCCGTTGATGAAGAACGACGGTGGCGTGTAGCCGGCGTGGCACGAGAAGATGCCCGAACCGACCGTGTAGTCGACCGGTGAGGCCTGCGCGCCGATCGGGGGCAGCGGTGCCGTGAGCGGGCCGAGGTTGAACGTCGTCGGGGGCGGCGTGCACGCTGCGAGGACGATCGTCGCGGTCGCCGCGAGCATGAGGAGGCGGGCTCGAATGCGCCCGGCATTCGATCCGCGTGTGTTCAAACCGTTCATATCTGTGTGCTCCCCGTGTGTCGCCCGCTAGTGATCCGTCAACAATAGGCCACAGGGCCCACCGCGAGCCACATTCCACCTGGAAACGCTGGTTGGCGAGGTCCGAGAGCCTGTGCCGACTACTCGCAGCGCAACGCGGCGACCGGATCGAGACGGGCGGCGCGTGCGGCGGGACCGAGACCGGCGAGCATGCCGATGACCGTCGTCGCGGCGATCACCGACCCGATCAGCCATGCCGGGACGCCGATGATGTCGCTGCTCTGCACGCCTTCGCCACGTCACGACCGTCGACGAGGACACGTCCGGTATCGGGCGAATCGAGCCCGCCGATCACGTTCGCCAACGTCGACTTGCCCGAGCCCGAGGGTCCGGTGATCGCGACGAATTCGCCCGGAGCGATCGAGGTCGTCACGTGGTCGAGGGCCCGAAGCACCTCGTCGCCCATGCGATAGGTCCGGCTGACTTCGTCGCGGTCGATCACTGCGGTCATCGTTCCCGATCGGCAGCGATCCTTCCGGCTCAAGGGGTCGGGCGGTACCGGATCTGCATCTCCTTGATGCCGTTGATCAGATTCGAGTGCAGGCGACGCGGGGGAGCGGCCAATTCGATGTCGGCCATGGATCCGACGAGCTCCTCGAAGAAGATCCGCAATTGAAGTCGTGCGAGGTTCGCCCCGAGGCAGAAGTGCTCGCCGACGCCGAACGAGAGTTGGCGGTTCGGTGTGCGGGTGATGTCGAAGCGATGCCGATCGGGGAACACCGCCGGATCGCGATTCGCTCCGGCGTACCACATGACGACCTTGTCGCCCTCTGCGATGAGTTGGCCCGCGACCTCGACGTCCCGCACCGCGGTCCGCCGGAAATGGTGGATCGGTGGCTGCCAGCGCAGGACCTCCTCGACCGCTCCGGGAATGAGCGAGGGGTCGCGACGGAGTTGCTCGAACTGCTCGGGATGCTCGAGCAGTGTCAGCACCCCGTGCGACGTCGCGGTTCGTGTCGTCTCGTTGCCGGCCACGACCAGGAACACGAAGAACAGCGTGAACTCGAGGTCGTCGAGCCGCCGCCCGTCGACCTCGGCCGACAACAGGTCGCTGGTCAGGTTGTCGCCCGGCTCGGCGCGTTCCCTCGCGGCCAGCTCGTACGCGTACCCGAAGATCTCGGCAGCGGCTTCGAGCGATGTCCCGGGCGTCGGCGCGACCTCGGGGTCCTGGTCGTCGATCAGCGAATGGCTCAGCTCGTACAACCGTTGACGATCGGCAGGCGGCACGCCCATGAGTTCGCTGATCGACCACATCGGGATGATCGCCGCGACCTCGGTGACGAAATCGCACTCGGTGCGGTCGCGCAACCCGGCGAACACGCGCTGTGTCTCGGCGCGCAGCGTCGGCTCGATGCTCGCGATGCGTCTGGGAGTGAATGCGCGCGCGACCACGTCGCGGAACGTGCGGTGGTCGGGCGGATCCATCCCGATGATGACCATGCGCAGCTGATCGAGTTCCTCCGGCGGCGGATCGAGACGCAGCGGACCACCGACCCAGCTGGAGAACGAGCGGGGATCGGTCGAGACGGCTCGCACGTCCTCGTGACGAGTGATCGCCCAGAACCCGGGCCCGTCGGCTTCTTCGTGGAAGTACAGCGGACTGGTGTCGCGGATCTGGTCGAACCACTCGTGAGGTGCGCCGACCTCCCAGACCGACGCGTCAGTGAGATCGATCATCGTGGCGTCCGATCTGCGGCGAGCGTGGGGCCCGACTCGACGTACTTGCGAAACTTGCCGAGCATCATGCGGTTCGTGGGGCGCATGGCCCGCTGGATCACGGGCATCATCCGCCCTGATCGTCCGGGCAGGGTCATGGCCATCGTCCATTCCACTCGAGTCGTGCCATCACCGAGATCGGTCACGTGATAGTCCTCGGCGAAGGCCGTCGGCCCGCCCTCGATCGTCTCGTTGAAGCGGAACGCCATCCTCGTCGTCGGCTCCCAGGCGAGGAACTCTTCCCAGCCGATCATGCCGCCGCGCATGTGGACCGTGCGCGTCGAACCCACTTCGAGCGGAAACGGCGACGTCCAGTCGACGCCCGTGATCGGGAACGCCCAGCGCGTCCAAGAGGCGGCGTCGAGGAAGACGTCGAAGACCCGCTGCGGGCTCGCCGCGACGACCTCGGTGGCCACGACGCGGCAGCGGGCGGTTGCGAAGTAGTCGAGGTCGACACGATCACAGTCCACCCGTTTCTTCGCCCGCGTCACGGGCGCTCACCGTAGCGGGAGAAGCGTCCTGCTCACACTCCTCGCATGATCCGCTCGAGGTCAGCGGCCGGTGAGCTCGCTGACGATCGGGGCGAAGTCGTGCGCCTTGTCGCCGGGGATCACGTGGTACGAGTAGCCCCACCGCTCGCGCCGCTGCTCGAGCCGCCCGGCGATCTGCGTGGTCGATCCGATCAGGCTGAGCGGCGAATCGAGCACCGCCTGCGGCGACGCGTCGAAAGCAGGAGCGATCAGCTCGGCGAAGCCATCGGCGTCGTCGGTGATTTCGGCGATCGCAATCCAGGCGTTGAGTTCGAGCCCGGCGAATCGATCGCCTGCACCCTCGCGGACCCATTCGACCTTCTCGTCGATCCGCTCGGCCATCCCGTCCTGAGCCGCCGCGGTGTCGACCTCGCCAGAGTGGATCGACGCGTTGACGCCCACGATGTCGGCACAGGCGCCGGCGAAGCGCAGGACGCGAGGCGCGCCGCCGCCAATCAGGATCGGCGGGCCACCCGGTCGGTACGGCTTCGGTGTGCCCTCCAGATCGGTGATCGTGTAGTGCTCTCCGGTGAAGTTCACGGGACCGTCCGCGAACAGCGCCTTCAGCACCTGGGTGTGCTCGATCATGCGGCTCACTCGCACTCCGGCCCGGTCCATCGCGATCCCCGAATGCTCGTAGTCGAGCGCTTTCCAGCCTGCGCCGAGGCCGAGCTCGAGCCGACCCTCGGAGATCTGGTCGATCGTCGCCAGCTCGCGGGCGAGCGGGACGGGATTGCGTAAGTCGCAGTCGAGCACGAGCGGGCCGACATGCAGGGTGGTCGTCACCGCGGCGGCCGCGGCCAAACCTGCGATCGGACCAGGTCCCTCGTCGAAATGGTCGGGGAGGAACACGGTCGAGTAGCCGAGTGCCTCGATCTCGCGGAACGAGTCGGCCCACGTGCGACCCTCGAACGGTTCGTGCAACTCGGCGGCGAACCGGAATCGGCGCGCGTGTGGTTCGGTCATGGCCACGGTTCTATCCTCGGCGCGACCACTGGAGCGACTCCCCATGCAGAAATCTCGCGAGCACAACGTCGCTGCGGTCGGCGCGCGGGCCGCACGCCGATGAGAGCTCGCGCCAGCCTGCTGGCGATCGTGGCGCTGATCGGTGTGCTCGCCGGGTGCAACCACTCTGGTTCGGGCCGTGGGAATGCGACGACCGACCCGACGACGACGGTGGCGCGCGGTACCGGGGCGGCCACGGGTCACCTGCTGTACGCGGCCACGTCGCCGGCGATCGGCACACAGCCGATCACCATCCATGCGCTCGACAGCGGGTCGTACGAGCAGAAGGCCGTCGCCTCCATTCCGTTCCTACATCTCGCGAGCTTCGTCGTGGCGGCCGGGGCGGTGTGGGCGAGCAGCGATGACTACAGCGACGTCGGTAGGAACATCATTCGCCTCGACCCCAAGACCCTCGCCGTGGTCGCCACCTTCGGAGTCAAGGATGTCGGCGGAGCGCTGTTCGCAGCCGGTGACGCGCTCTTCATCCGGACACCGGTCGGCCTGCAACAGATCGACCCGACGCAGAACTCGATCGGGCCGCTCCTCCCGCTCGACGCGTTCCCGACGATCATGACGATCACGCATGACTCGATCTGGGTGCTCGCCGCGACGTCGACCGGCACGACGGCCATCCATGTCGGCCTCGACGGATTGTATCCGACCCGGATCGCCGTCGATCCCGACCGGTCGCAAGCCGGTGACATCGCCGTAGCGGGTGGCACGGCCGTGGCTTCGCTGGGTCCGAGCGGCGAGCTCGCGGTGATCGACGTGGCCACGAGTCAAGTGACCAAACGGATCAAGGTCCTGGGTGTCTCGCCCGTCGACGAGGCGACGAAGCTGCCGAAGCCGCGCGTGTTCGACGTGATCCGTCAGGGCGATGACATCTGGGCATTCACCCGCAAGCGCGCGTTCCGCGTCGACACGGTCGCGGGGACGGCGACGCCGATCCCGATGCCCGGTGACCAGTTGATCGCCACAGCCGATGGTCTGTTCTCGTCGCGCGACGGCGCCATGAGCCGGCTGAGCGGCGACACGTTCGCCTGGGTCGATCTGGTCGGCCCCGAGAAGGGCCAGCTGTCGGGGCCCCCGATCCTCGCGCTGGCGGGCTGACCGAGGTGCTGCTCGTCGTCAGCAACGCAGACTCGGACACGCATGAGACACCCGCGTGGCATCCCGAGCGCCCGTCTCGGAGTGCTGCGGTCGTGCGAGGACTCCGGGCGGCCGGCCTCGATGACGCACTCGTGTGGGTCGAGCCTCGCGAGGCGACGATGAGTGAACTGTCCGTGGTGCACGACCCGGCGTATCTCTCGGTACTCGAGCGGCGCTGTGCGTCGGGCGGTGGCGCGTTCGACGCCGACACGATCGTCTCGGCCGGCTCGTGGCACACGGCGAAGCTCGCCGCGGGAGGCGGGATCATGGCCTGTGAGGAGCTGATCGCGGGACGCGCCTCGGCAGCGTTCGTCGTGGCACGACCTCCCGGCCATCACGCGTCGCGAGCTCGCGCGATGGGATTCTGCGTCGTCAACAACATCGCGGTTGCGGCCGCCTGGCTCGCGGACCGCGGCGAGCGCGTGCTGATCGTCGACTGGGATGTGCATCACGGCAACGGCACGCAGGACCTGTTCTGGGACGACCCGCGCGTGTTCTACGTGTCGACCCACGGTGGCCATCTGTTCCCCGGCACCGGCGCGTGGGACGAGGTCGGCGGCCCGCTCGCTCGTGGCACGACGTTGAACGTGCCGCTCCCACCGGGCACGACCGGCGACGCGATGCTGGCCGCGTTCGACGAGGTGATCGCCCCCGAGGTCGAGCGGTTCGCTCCGACGTGGGTGCTCGTCTCAGCCGGCTTCGACGCGCATCGGTCCGATCCGCTGGCCGACCTGTCGCTCAGCGCGGGCGATTTCGCGTTGATGGCCGAGCGGGTCACGCGATGGGCTCCGCCGGACAGGATCGTGCTGTTCCTCGAGGGCGGCTACGACCTCGACGCGCTCGCGGGCTCGGCGGTTCCGGCCGCAGCAGCGACGCTCGGGGTCGCGCACGTGACCGAGGCGCCGTCGTCGGGCAGCTCGGGACGCGACGCGGTCGACGATCTGGTGCGCCGCCGGGCTCGCCGCGAGTCGGACTGAACGAGAGCCGGGCTGATCGGACGTTCGATCAGGTGGTCTTCGAGAACTTGCGCACCGCGAGGGTGCCGAAGACCAAGAGGATGCCCGCAGACCAGACGAGACTCAGCACGATCCAGTACTGCGTCGAGTGGCCGATGCCGACCTTGTCGGCGCCGCCCAGCATGAGGCTGCGTACGGCATTGATCACCACACTGACCGGCTGATTCGCGGCGAACGGTCGCAGCGCCGCCGGCATGGTGGCGACCGGCACGTTGGCGCTCGAGATGAACGAGAACGGGATCACCAACATCGACATGCCCTGCGCTGCCTGTGCGTTGCCGGAGATCAGACCGATG
>JAYTFP010000376.1:0-3940 GCA_043734285.1 Acidimicrobiaceae bacterium | reverse complement strand
CAGGTCGTCGACGCGTTCGAACCACTCGGCCTTCGACCCGAACGTCCGGCCGAGCAGTGGATGCCCGCCGCCGGCGTTCGACTCGCGCAATCCGATGATCGGGCTGTCGTCGATCTCTTCTTCTCGCTCGACGACACCTACGACGCGATCCTCGGTCGGTGCATCGAGCAGCCGTTCGGTCCCGATGGCGCGATGGTGCCGGTTCTCTCCGCCGAGGATCTCGTCGTGTTCAAGCTGTCGTTCGGTCGGCCGAAGGACTGGGTCGACCTCGACGCACTGGTGCGCACCGGGTCGGTACTCGACGTCGACGGCATCGAACGCACCCTGATCGCGCTCCGCGGTCCGACGATCTATCCCCGGATCGCGCGGTTCCGTTCGATGATCGCCTGAACGGCGTCGACGGTCGCGTCGAGTTCGTCGTTGATCACGACCTCACTACCGAGGCGAAGCGCCTGATCAGCCTCGGCGTCGGAGCGGGCCAATCGAGCGACGACCTTGTCGGGCGCGTCGCCCCGGCCGGCCATGCGCTCGGCCTGGACCTCGCGACTCGGCGCATCGATGAAGATGGTCAGCGCCTCGGGAAACCGCTCGCGGATCGACCCAGCACCCACCACGTCGACCTCGAAGACGACGTCGCAGCCCTCGGGTGGATCGGGCATCGGGCTCCCCTGGCGGTAGTCGAGGAACTCGACCCACTCGAGGAATCCACCGTCGGCGATCTTCGCGTGGAACTGCTCGGGCGTGGCGAAGACATAGGCGTCCTCGGCCTCGCCGGGGCGACGATCGCGCGTCGTCCACGACCGGCTGAGCCACAGCGCAGGATCGCGGCGCATCAACTCGGCGACGACCGTGCCCTTGCCGACGCCTCCGGGGCCGCTGATCACGATGATCACGAGAAGGCCGCCACGAGTTGGTCACGCTGCGCGTCGTCGAGACCGCCGAACGGCACGGCTTCATCGAGTCCCAGCGACGCCATCGTGCGGCGGGCGATGATCTTGCCCGAGCCGGGCAGCACCTCGAGCACGACGAGTGCCTTGATCACCGCCACGTCGGGGTCGGTCACTGCCCGATCGAGGATGTCGCGCAGCGTCGCCGATCCACGGCTCGCCTCGTCGACGACTTGCACTCGCACGGCACGCACCTGCTCGGCCCACGACAGAGCGGTCTCGAGCGAGTTGTCTCGGTCTCCCACAGCGCCGTCGGGCACGGTCAGCCGGCGACGGCCGACGCGATCTCCGCGGCGACGGCGAGCGGATCTTCGGCCTGAGTGACCGCTCGACCGATGACCAGCAGGTCGGCGCCATTGGCGACGGCCTCCTGCGGTGTCGCTGAGCGTGCTTGATCGTGACGCGGTGCGCCGGCGGGGCGGATGCCCGGCACGACGCGACGCATGCGCGGCGCGAGCTCGCGGGCGGTCTGCAGATCGGACGCCGCGAGGATCAGCCCGCCGCATCCACCTTCGACCGCGACCCGCACGCGATTGGGGACGATGTGCGGCGGCGCGGTGTCATCGCTGGTGAGCACGGTGACCGCCAGGGCGACCGGGGCTTCGAGCCCTGCGGCTTCGGCGCCGTAGTGGAGCCCCTCGACGCCGGCCTTCAGCATGTCGACGCCGCCGAGCGCATGCAGCGTCAGGTATTCGACGCCGAGGGCGCCGAGGACACGAGCCGACCGTTCGACCGTGCTGGGAATGTCGAACAACTTGAGATCGAGGAAGACGCCGAATCCGAGATCGCGCATCGCGCCGATCGCGTCGGGTCCCGACGCGCTGAACAGTTCGAGGCCGATCTTCACGACGCCGAACCACGGTCGCATCTGGACCGCCAGGCGGTGCGCCTCGACGAGATCGTCGGTGTCGAGCGCGAGGGCGAGCTTGCGCCGCACCTCGTCGGGCACCGCTGCGTTCATGTCACTCATGTGCTCCTCCGATGAGCTCGTCCACCCGCATGATCCCATGCTTCGCACCCCACTCGGCCAGCCCGTCGAGCACCTGTTCGGGCGCTCGAGGATCAGCAAATGACGCGGTACCGACCTGAATGGCCGAGGCCCCTGCGAGCAGGAACTCGACGGCATCTGCAGCCGACGCCACACCCCCGACACCGATGATCGGTAGGTCGGGATGGGCGCGGCGGCAATCGTAGACAGCCCTCACCGCCATCGGATGGATGGCGGGGCCCGACACTCCCCCGCCACCCGCGCCTAGGCGGGGACGGCGTGTCTCGACGTCGATCGCGAGTCCGAGCATGGTGTTGACGAGCGTCACGGCCTCAGCGCCCGCCTGGCGAGCCGCCCCTGCGACGTCGGCGAGCCGATCGGTGTTGGGGCTGAGCTTGGCCCACATCGGCCGCGGGTGCGCGCCATCGCGGAGCGTCGCGCCGACAGCGCCGAGCACGGCGGTCGTCGCGTCGACATCGTGCGCGAACAGGTGTCGGCCGCCGTCGAGATTCGGGCAGCTCAGGTTGACCTCGACCGCGATGACCTCGCCCGGCGCCTTCTTCAACGCGTCGGCCGCGGCGCGGTACTCATCGACGGTGCGACCCCAGACCGAGCAGACGACTCGTCGCACGCCGAGCGCGAGCAGCTCGGGGAGTTCGTCGGCCAGCCATGCGCGGACGCCGGGACCCTGCAGTCCGACGCTGTTGATCATGCCGGCCGCTGTCTCGTGCACCCGCGGCGCGGGGTTGCCGTCCCATCCATCGGCGTTGAGTGACTTCACCACGACCGCGCCGAGCCGGGTGAGGTCGACGTAGCGAGCGAGTTCGGCGCCGTGGCCCGACGTGCCGGAGGCGGTCATCACCGGATTCGGCAACGTCAGCGACCCGACGCGGGTCGTCAGGTCGACGACGGTCGACGTCACGCCGTCGGGTGAGGGATGTCGAGCGCCTCACTCCGCAGCACGCCGGCGTGGTACTCCTGCAGCGACCGGACGGCCGGCTCGAAGCGCATCGTGTCGGCAATGCCGTTCGCCGCGGCGAGCGCGGCCGCTGCGGTGGTGAGCAGCGGCACCTGGTGACTGCCCGACGCCGTGCGGATGTACGCGCCGTCGGCGCGAGGACCACGACCGCGAGGCGAGTTGACGACGAGCTGGATCTTGCCGGCGGAAATGAGCTCGACCGCATCGACGCCTCTGGAGTCACTGAGCTTCGCGACGCGCTGCGCGACCGCGACGCCACGCTCCTCGAAGTAGTCGGCGGTGCCCTCGGTCGCGACGATCTCGAAGCCGAGTTCGACGAAGCGTTGCGCGGCGCGCACGCCGGTCGGCTTGTCGCGATCGGCAAGCGACATGAAGACCGCGCCCGATGTGGGCATCCGGTCGCCCGCGGCGAGCTGCGATTTCGCGAAGGCCAGACCGACGGTGAGGTCGATGCCCATCACCTCGCCGGTCGATCGCATCTCGGGGCCGAGCACCGCGTCGGCGTCGGGGAAGCGGCTGAACGGCAGTACCGCCTCTTTCACCGCGATGTGGTCGCCACCGACGGGCGGGCAGAGCAGCCCCTCGTCGCGGAGCTCGGCGAGCGTCGATCCACACATCACGCGGGCGGCGACCTTCACGAGCGGCACGCCCGTCGCCTTCGCGACGAACGGGACGGTGCGGCTGGCCCTCGGGTTCGCCTCGATGACAAAGACCTGCGCAGCGTCGGGCGATCCACCGGTGCGCTTGACCGCGTACTGCACGTTGATGAGGCCGCGGACGTCGAGCGCCTCGGCGATGCGGAGGGTGTAGTCCTCGATGACGGCGATCGTGCCGGCACCGAGCGTCATGGGGGGAATGACACAGGCGGAGTCGCCGGAGTGCACCCCCGCCTCTTCGACGTGCTCCATGATCCCGCCGATGATCACCTCGCCGGTGTGATCACGGATCGCGTCGAAGTAGACCTCGGTCGCGTCCTCGAGGAAGCGGTCGACGAGCTCCGGGCGCTCGGCTGAGAGGCCGCCCTCG
>JAYTFP010000375.1:0-6692 GCA_043734285.1 Acidimicrobiaceae bacterium | reverse complement strand
ACGAGGCCACCACCCGATCGTTCGCGAGTACCTCGTCGGGCGTGCCCTCGGCGATGACCGCGCCCAGTTCGAGGGCGACCATTCGATCGGAGATCGCGGCGAGCAGGGCCATGTCGTGCTCGATGACCAGAACAGCCGCCCCCGTGCGGTCGCGGATCCGCAGCAGGAGCGGGCCGAGCGCCTCGGTCTCGCGCTGAGCGACACCGGCAGACGGCTCGTCGAGCAGCAACATGAGGGGCTCGGCGGCGAGAAGGCACGCCAACTCGACGATCCGTCGCGTGCCGGTCGACAGCTCGGAGATCAGCCGGTCATGGTGGGCACCGAGGCCGAGGAAGTCGACGAGATCCTCGACCCGCGCGCTGGTCGAAAGTTCTGACTCGAACGATGCCGGCTGACACAGCGCGTCGCCGATCATCGACCGCGACGCGACAAGCCGCTCACACGCGACCGCGATGGTCTCGGCCACGCTCAGCGACGGGAACAGCCGGGCCTCCTGGAACGAGCGCGCCAACCTGACCCGGGCGCGACGGAACGGCGCCCACTCGGTGATGTCGTCGCCGTTGAACAGGACGCGACCGCCGTCGATCGTGTGGAACCCCGAGATGCAGTCGAGCAACGTGGTCTTGCCCGCACCGTTCTGGCCGACGAGACCGACCACCTCGCCGGGACGCACCGCGAGGTCGACCTCCTCGACGGCCAGCACACCGCCGAATCGCTTCGTGACGCCACGGCAATCGAGGATCGGATCGGTCGCGAGCGTGATCGCCGCCGCGTCGAGGGTCGCGCTCGGTGGTGGCGGTGACGGGAGCGATCCGTTGTTGGCAGACGCGGCGAGCGGCGCGACCGGCACGGGCGCCAGTTGCTCCGCGCCGACCACGATGCCCTCGAGCGGGTCGGCGGCAGCCGGCGCAGCGGACATGTGGGTCACCGCGCTCGCCCCTTCGAGGAACACCGAACGGAGGATGTCGGGACGGTCGAGCAGATCGGCCGTCGGCCCCTCGAAGCGGACCTGACCCTTCTCCATGAACACCGCTCGTTGCGCGAGCGTCAGCGCGACGTTGATCGACTGTTCGACGATGACGATCGTCGTGCCGTCGCGGTGGAGCCCGCGCACGACCTCGAGGAGCTGCGCGACGATCGACGGCGCGAGGCCGAGCGAGAGCTCATCGATCATCAACACGCGCGGGCGCAGCAGCAGCGTCTGGGCCAGCGCGAGCTGCTGTTGCTCGCCGCCCGACATGTCGCCCGCCATGTTGTCGAAACGCCGCCGCAACGCCGGGAACAACTCGAGCACCGACTCGGTGTCGGCCGCGATCCGTGCAGCATCACGCCGGAAGGTCCAGGTGGCGAGCCGCAGGTGCTCCTCGACGGTGAGCGTCGGGAAGATGCTCTTGCCGCCCGGCATCAACGCCACGCCGGTCGCGACGATCTCCTCGGCCGACTTGCCGGTGAGATCGAGGCCGGCCACGACCACCGAACCCTTGTAGGGCACGAGACCGCACATCGCCTTCAGCAGCGTCGACTTACCGGCACCGTTGGTGCCGAGCAACGCGACCAGCTCGCCGTCGGCCACATCGAGATCGACGTCGAACAACACCTGCAACTGGCCGTACGACACGCGAATGTCGGAGCAGCGGATCATCGGCCCGGCGCCCTCGGACGAGCTCTCCACCGTCAGTCGTGGCGTGCTCTCGTGATCGCCGTCACGCACCGATTCCACGCTTTCGACGAGCGGCTGACCCGAGATGTCGAGACCGCGTCGCGCCGCCACGACGCGCAGCACACGGTCGCGGACCGCGGTGAGCAGACCACCGAGGCCCGCAGGGAAGATCATCAACACCACGAGCAGTCCGACGCCGGTGACGAGCATCGCCGCAGTGCCGCCGACTTTCGCCTGCGTCCAGCGCAGCAGCGCGGCGCCGGTGAATGCGCCGAATGGTGACGTCAGGCCACCGATCGTCGCCATCGAGAACGACGTGACCGAGTCGGCAGCGGGGAACGATCCGTCACCGATGCCACCGAGCACCAGCACCTCGAGACCACCAGCGAGCCCCGCGATCGCTCCCGCGAGGAGGAATCCTTGCAGCGACATGAACCGCGATGGCACCGACATCGCCTCGGCCGCGCGTCGGTTGTCGCGCGCTCCGATGAGGAGCCGTCCGCTGCGCGCCCGTCGTACGCCGGCGGCCAGGATCATCACGAACAACAGCAGACCCGCGGTCAGATAGAACAAGGCCGATTCCGACTGCAACGGCCACCGTTGCAACAGCACCGGTCGCTCGACGCTCTCCTGCGCCAGCGATGGAAAGTTCGTCTGGTTCAGCACGTAGTTGTCGAGCATCACCGCGAACGCGAGTGTCGCGACGCCGAGGAACGGTCCTCGGACGCGCAGTGCCGGCACGCCGATCAGCAAGGCGACGAGTGCGGTGACGAGCGAGCTGATCGCGAGCGCCGCGAACAGGTCGAGGTTCGACCGGTGCAGCAGGTTCGCGAACGTGATCGCCCCGACCCCGACGAGCGCGAACTGGCCGAGGCTCATCTGGCCGTTCCAACCGGTGAGGACCACCAGGCTGACGGCGATCATTCCCCAGATGGTTGCCAACGTCATCGTGTTGACGGTCGTCGGCGACACGACCTGCGGGATCACGACGACGGCGACGAGCGCGCCCAGGGCGAGGACCATGCGCATGGCCCGCACCTCGGGCAGGCGGGCGATGCGTGGCGCGATCGGCCGAACGCTCGCGGCGTCCTGCCACGTGCCGTCGACGTCGTAGGCGCGCGAGCTCTTGGCGCGACGCAAGAGCAGCGAACCGAGGATCGCGGCCAGCGGCACCACGTCGGTGATCGCCGGCGTCGCCCCCGAATTCCAACGGACGACGGCGGTCACCGCGCCGAGCACCACCGCTGCGACGCAGCCGACCGGCAGCGACTCCATGCCGCCGACGACCGCCGCGGCGAGCGCCGGCAGCAACGCCTTCGGCCCACCGGCCAGCGACGGCGACGTGCCCTGGAACGGACTCTGCAGCATGTAGCCGAGCGCCGCGAGGCCGCCGGCGAGCGCCCACACCATGGTGTTGAGCCGCTTGACCGGAATGCCGAGCAGGCGAGCCCGATCGGCGTTCTCGGCGATCGCCCGGACCGCCTTGCCGTACGCGGACCGCATCAGGAACCACCCGAGACCACCCAGCACGAGCGGCACCGCGACCAGGATGAGTACGTCGTTGCCGGTGAACGGGGCAACCCCGACATTGAACGTGAACGAGCTCAGCGGCGTCTCGAACCCGCCGAAGGTCACGAGCTTCTTCGAGAAGATCCACCCGGGCAGCAACACCTCGATGCCGCCGAGGAGCTGCGCGATCCCGAGGGTCGCGACCGCGAGGATCAGTCGTGACGACCGCTGGAACCGCCGAATCACGAGGATCTCGACGAGCAGCCCGATGGCCACGCCCAGGGTCGTGCCGACGACGATGCCGAGCTCGTAGTTCCAGTGCCACAACAGGAAGAGGCGGATCGCGCTGAATCCGGTCGCGCTGCCCATCGCCGCCGCGGCGAAGTTCACGACGCGGTTCGAGCGGTAGATGAGGATGATCCCCATCGTGGTCAGCGCGGTCGCGCAGCCGAACACCACGCCCGAGAGCACGATGCCGGCGGGCGCTCCCTTGGGCAACACGATCGCCGCGATCAACCAGGCGGCCGCCAGAGCGGCAAAGGCCGATGCCCAGCGCGCGGGACCGGGCCACGCGGCCATGCGGTCGCGCATCAGCCCACCTTCGGATCGCCGGCCGGGAACTGTCCGATCGGGAACCGTTGCCCGGGGTTCGACTCGACCCAGGCGCCGTGGTCACCGGTCTGCGTCGAGATCGCGTTGCGGTCGAACCAGACCTCTCGCGCGTCCTGCGACGGTGTGTGCGAGGTGGCGTCGAACTTCCACGAACCGAGCGGCCCGGTGCGCTGCGGATACCGGAACAGCCCCGACTGGAACGAGTCGGGGGTCAGCTGCGGTCCGGCCATCTGGATGCCGATCGCCAGCAGTTCGAGCTGCGGGAAGATGAGCTGCACCGCCTGCGACGGCTCTTCGTTCGGTGCAGACATCTGCTTGAACGCGCGGTAGGCGAAGCTCTCGCGGATGTTCTGCGTCGGCCCGAGGAAGCTCACGCCGAACGCGTGGTTCCAGACGTCTTGGTCGATGAGCTGGCCGACCAGGTCGGTGTCGGTCAGTGCCACACCGGTCTCGATCCACTCGGGGTGGTAGTTGTTGGTCTTCGCCTGCTTGGCGAGCGCCACGAGGAAGATCGGGTCGCAGCCGCAGAACAACGTCGTGACGTTGTTCGAGATGAGCTTCGCCATCTTGTCCTTGGCCTGCGGCACCATGTCGTTGAGGTCGAGGTGGTACGGCTCCATCCACACCGCGCTGCGCGGGATGCCGGCCTTGGCCAACACGTCGAGCCCGTCGTTGACGCACTCCTGGTACCACGAGTTGTCGGGGGCGAGGATGCCGATCTTGCGCGGCTTGCTCGCGAGCGACCCGCCGGCGAGCGTCGCCGGCTTCCCGTTCATCTTGTTGAGGAAGTACGCCGACACCGACTTGACGACCCGTGAGCAATCGGTCAGCGGGCTCCACGCGAACGGTGCCCGGCTGGTCAGCCACTGCTGAGAGACGTAGGGCGCGCCGATGTTGACGATCTTGCGCTTCGTCAATGCGTCGGCATAGGGCGGGGTTACCGCGCCGACGTCGGCGAACGCCTTGATCTCGGACTGCACCTTCAGCGCGTCGGCCTCGGCGGCCTCCTTGCCGGTGTTCACGATCTCCTTGGTGAGGTCACCCTGGCCGTCGTAGATCTGCAGTTTGAGCTTGCGGCCGTAGAACTCGTAGTGCGAGTTGAAGTACTGGGTGAGCCGCTGCATCGTGTTGTCGATGGTCGCCTGGCTCTCTTTCGGGAACTTCGCCCCGGCCATCACCGAGAGCGCGTCGGCGAACCCCGTGCTGAACGTCTGCGACCGCACCGAGATCGTGATGGTGTCCTTCGTGACGCCGAACGTCGTCGAGCCGCCGTTGTCGCCGCTCCACGGCGCGTAGCAGGGCGGCGAGTAGGGATCGTTCGGATCCTGCATCGAGCGATCGGTGCACGCGTGCACCGCGCCCGCAACGGGTGGCGCCGTCGTGTTCGGGTGACCGGGCGTGCCACTGCGCGGCGCGGTCGTGCCGCCGTGGGCCGAATCCACGCTGGTGCTCGGATCGCCCGTTCCGGTGGCGGAGTCGATCGTGGTGGAGGAGCCGTCCGGCGTGCCGCCCTGATCGGTCGACTGCCCGCCACCGTCGCGGGTCGTCGACTGCCCCTCGACCGATGCCGCCCGCTTGGTCACCACTTCTTGACGAACCGTCGGCACGATGAGTGACACGGCGGCGACCATGGCGGTGAAGCCGATCAGGGGTCCGTAGCCGCCGAACAGCCGCTTGGGCGGCGCGGGGGGTGGCTCGAGGCTCATGACGGGGCACTCCGTGGTGATCGGCGGATGAGGAATCGATCGGCGGCGAACAGCGCGAGGGCCAGCCCGAGACCGGCGAGCGCGACGACGGTCGCGCGACCGCCCTTGTGTCCGCTGACGTACGTCCGGATCTGCGCCGCAGGCGGCAGTGGGATCACGGATTCGTCACGCCCCGCGGGGGCGATCGTGGTCGTCGTCGTCGACGAATCGGGCACGGTCGTCGGTGCAGCCGTGGTGTCGGGCGAGGGGATCGTGGTCTCGATCGGCACGGTGCGTGACGTCACGGTCGGCAGCACCTGCGAACCGGCCGTGGTCGGGACGCCGCCACCGCCGGACGAATCAACCGGAGGCGCCAGCGGCGCGTAGTAGGTGTCGTCGGTCGACGCGTACGCCCCTCCCGCGGTGAACCGGACCTCGCCGTTGCCGCCGAGGAGATCCTTCGTCACGGCGAGGACCTGTGGGATCCAGAGATCAGGGCACGACGTGGTGGTCGTCGTGCCGTCGTCGGCCTTCGGTGCCATCGAGTCGAACCACGTGAGCAGCGGCCCGAGCGTGTCGCGGCCGAGCGGCATGTCGCGCAAGCCGAAGGTGAGCGACGACACGTCGACCGTCGTCGCGGTCACCGTGATCTTCGGGAAGTCGATGTAGGCGCCGAGCGCGGCGAGCACGTTCGACAGGCCGTAGCTGAATCCGGTGAAGTCAGCCTTCGCCTCGGCCTCGGTTCGGTGGAACCCGAGCATCGTCGCGTCGGTGAACGTGAACACGCCATCGGTCGAGTTCACCGCGCCCGATCGAGCGGTCGCCTCCCAGCGCGGATGGTTGAGCACGATCAGCCCGCCGAGGAACGTCATGCGATCGGCCGTGACCACCGCGTGTCCGATGCGGGAGCCGTTGACGATCTGCGTGGTCACGTCCGTGTGGCCGTTCTCGGTGACCAGCGCGAATCCGAAGTCACCGCGCGGCACGTCGACCAGACCCTCCGCGAACGGACCCGGGTGAGCGACCGCGTCCTGGTAGCCGACGAGCTCGTTGGTCGTGGTGCCGCGCAGGCCAGGCATCGTCACGGCCGTACGCCGGCTCTGCGCGCCGTCGGGCTGCGCCGAGTCGGTGAGCGTGCTCGGCGGCAACGACTCGGGAGCGAGGAAGGGGGTCGCGCCGTCGCAGGTGCCGATCGGCCCGAAGATCGTCGGGAACAGTCCCATGTC
>JAYTFP010000374.1:0-7309 GCA_043734285.1 Acidimicrobiaceae bacterium | reverse complement strand
TGTCGATGAGAGCCGATCTGCTCGAAGAGCTGTAGGTGAGCGTTCGCTCCAGAGGTGTGGTGATCACCGCGCTGCTGGCCGCGTCGGCATGCAGCGCGGGTGCGAAGGTCCACACCGCGGCCTCGACGTCGACCACGACCACCTCGACGACCGCCACCGTCGCACCGACGACGACCGCGGTGCCCACCGGCCCCGCGGCGCCGTTGACCGGTCTCCCCACGTCGAATGACCAGGCGTTGACGTTGTTCCGCCCCGCGCTGGCGGTGAAGGTCGACAACTCGCTCGAAGCCATGCCGCAGTCGGGCCTGAACGCGGCCGACATCGTGATCGAGATCAAGGTCGAGGGGATCAGCCGGCTGATGGTCGTGTTCCAGTCGCACGACGCGGGCCAGGTCGGCCCGACACGATCGGCGCGCTACAGCGATCCGAACATCCTGGCGCTGTTCGGCAAGCCGCTGTTCGGCTGGTCCGGTGCCAATGACGGTGTGACCAGCGCGGTGTCGGCGGCGCCATGGATCGTCAACGTGAACTGGGATCGCGTCGGCGCGGGGGAGTACTACCGGCGCTCCGGCCATCCCGCGCCGCACAACCTCTACACGTCGACGACCACGCTCTACCGCCACGCGCAGCAGGGCCAGCAGCCGCCTCCCGCGCAGTTCACCTATCTCAGCCCCGGTGCGACGACCGCTGGTGCGAGCCCTGCTGCCGGCGTCAGCCTCACGGTTGGCGACACGCCCTCGTCGTGGGTGTGGGATGCCGCGACGACGAGTTGGTTGCGCTGGCAGTACGGCGTGCGCGACCGCGATGAGGCCTCGGGCCAGGTCAGCGCGGCGAACGTGGTCATCCTGGCGACGCGCTACGGCGGCGGGTCGCTCACGCCGACCGCGCTCACCGTGGGGTCGGGTCACGCGATCGTGCTGAGCAACGGATCGATGGTCGAGGGCACGTGGAACCGCCCTTCGATCTCCTCGCAGTACAGATTGACCGGTCCCGATGGCCAACCGATCGGTCTCACGCCCGGTCGCACGTGGATCGAGCTGACGCCGGGGGCGACCAGTCACGTGCTCTCGCCCGAAACCGCTTCCGGGCTCCTCTCGTCCGGTCGGTAAGCGCGCCTGTGCCGAAGGCGGCAGGCGCATCAAGACAGGTCCTGTCGGCGAAGCCGACGTCTCCCGGGTAATCAGCGAGTTCCGGCGATCTGCTCGCCCTCTAAGCTGTTACCCATGACGGAGAAGACCTCCCAGGGTTCGGTTCGCGGCACGGTGCAGGTCAAGCGCGGCCTCGCCGAGATGCTCAAGGGCGGCGTGATCATGGACGTCGTCGACGCCGAGCAGGCGAAGGTGGCCGAGGACGCCGGTGCGTGCGCAGTGATGGCCCTCGAGCGGGTGCCGAGCGACATCCGTCGCGACGGCGGCGTGGCTCGCATGAGCGATCCCGAGATGATCGAGGGCATCAAAGCTGCGGTGACGATCCCAGTCATGGCCAAGGCCCGCATCGGTCATTTCGCCGAGGCGCAGATCCTGCAGGCGCTCGGCGTCGACTACGTCGACGAGTCCGAGGTCCTGACGCCGGCCGACGAGGCCCACCACATCGACAAGTGGGCGTTCACTGTTCCCTTCGTCTGCGGCGCGACCAACCTCGGCGAAGCCCTTCGCCGCATCTCCGAGGGCGCCTGCATGATCCGCTCGAAGGGTGAGGCGGGCACCGGCAACATCGTCGAGGCGGTGCGACACCTCCGTTCGATCCTCGGCGACATCCGGGCGATCACCCAGGCCGACGGCGCCGAGCAGTTCGAGTGGGCGAAGCGCTTGGCCGCGCCGCTCGGACTCGTGCAAGAGGTTCACGACACCGGACGTCTGCCGGTGCCGATGTTCTGCGCCGGTGGCATCGCCACGCCGGCCGACGCCGCGTTGGTCATGCAGCTGGGGGCCGAGGCGGTGTTCGTCGGCTCTGGCATCTTCAAGTCAGAGCAGCCGGCGATCATGGCGAAAGCGATTGTCGAGGCGACCACGCACTACGCGGATGCCGACATCCTGGTGAAGATCAGCCGCGGTCTGGGTCGTTCGATGCCCGGGCTCGAGATCGCCGGACTCGAGACCACGTTCGCCGATCGGGGCTGGTAACCATCGGCGGAGTGGTCGGCGTACTCGCCCTCCAAGGGGCGTTCGCGCTGCACCAGCAGGCGTTCGATCGTCTCGGTGTCACGAGCCGCGCGATCCGCCGCGCCGAGCAACTCGACGAGTGCGATGCGCTCGTGCTGCCCGGCGGCGAATCGACGACGATGTCGAAACTGCTCGTCGGCTCGGGCCTGTTCGACGCGATCGCGGCGCGTCTCGACGCGGGCATGCCCGCCTTCGGCACCTGCGCGGGTGCGATCCTGCTCGCCTCCGACGTGCTCGACGGTCGGCCCGACCAGCGGCGCTTCGCCGCGATCGATGTGGCCGTGCGTCGCAATGGGTACGGCCGTCAGATCGATTCGTTCGAGACGTCGATCGAGCTCGAGGGTGACGACGCATCGTTCCACGCGGTCTTCATCCGGGCACCGGTCATCGAGTCGGTGGGCGACGACGTCCATGTCGTCGCGTCGGTCAACGGGCGCGCCGTGCTCTGCGAGCAGGGTGCGGTCACCATCGCGACGTTCCACCCCGAGCTCGCCGACGACGATCGGCTACACCGACGCTTCGTCGAGCGTCACGTCAGCTGAGAAGCGCCCCAGACGGGTCCGCTACCATCGCCCCGGCATCGGCACGGGGCAGGAGCACACATGTCAGGGCATTCGAAGTGGGCCACGATCAAGCACCAGAAGGGCGCCACCGACAAGGCGCGCGGAAAGCTCTTCGCGAAGCTGATCAAGCAGGTCGAGGTGGCCGCTCGCACCGGCGGCGGTGATGTCGATACCAACCCAACGCTGCGCACGATGTTCGCCAAGGCTCGGCAGAACTCGGTGCCGATCGACACCATCGAACGCGCGATCAAGCGCGGCACCGGCGATCTCGAGGGCATCAACTACGAAGAGGTCACCTACGAGGGCTACGCGCCGGGCGGCGTCGCCGTGTACGTCGAGTGCCTCACCGACAACCGAAACCGCACCGGCCCCGAGATCCGCACGATCTTCTCGAAGAACGGCGGATCGATCGCCGAGCCGGGATCGGTCGCGTGGCAGTTCCAGCGCAAGGGGATCATCGTGGTGCCAGCGACGATGAGCGAGGACGATCTCATGCTGACGGCCATCGAAGCGGGCGCCGACGACATCGCCGCACAGGGCAACGAGTTCCACATCACCTGCGAGGCCTCCGAGACGATGGAGGTGCGAACCGCACTCGAGGCGGCCGGCGTCAAGGTGACATCGAGCGATCTGACCATGGTCCCGGGTGCGCTCATCGACATCGAGACCATCGAAGGCGCACGCGCCATCCTCAAGGTCATCGATGCGCTCGACGATCAGGACGACGTGCAGGAGGTCTACACGAACTTCGACATGTCCGACGAGATCGTCGCTGCGCTCAACGCCTCGTGAGCGTCTCGGTCGGCGACCTCGCGCCCGACTTCTCACTCGACGGCGTCGACGGTCCGACCGGCGAATCGGTCAGCGTCACGCTCTCCGACCTACGCGGCGAGCTGGTCGTGCTGGTCTTCTACCCGGCCGACAACTCGCCGGTCTGCACGCAACAGCTCGTGAAGTACACCGAGGGCATCGGTGAGCTCGACGCACTCGGAGCCAAGGTCCTCGCGATCAGCCCGCAGGGTCCCGACTCGCACCGCGAGTTCGCGGCGCACCACGGTGGCTTCGGGTTCCCACTGCTGAGCGATCCCGACAAGGCGATCGGCCGTGCTTACGGCATCGTCGGACTGCTCGACTTCTACCGGCGGTCGACGTTCGTCATCGCGCCTGACGGCGTCGTCCGCTTCGCCCACCGCTATCTCGGCCCGGGCCTGGCGTTCAAGACGATCGAGCAGATCATCGCCGGGATCGAGGGCCGCGCTGAGGGCGACGACGAAGAACCCGGCGAGTCCGAGCCGGTCCGATAGAGTCGTACGTGTGTTCGTTCTCGGAATCGACCCGGGGTTGTCCCGGTGCGGCTACTGCGTGCTCGAGGTCGACGACGCGGGGCGAGCGGTGGCCCGAGCGCTGGGCATCTTCTCGACGCCGGTCGACGCGCCGGTGCCGCGGCGTCTCGCGATCCTCCACACCGACATTCGTGAGTTGCTCGACGAGTTCCCGGTCGCCGCGGTCGCGGTCGAGCGGGTCCTGTTCCAGGTGAACGTGCGCACCGCGATGTACGTCGGTCAGGCGTCGGGCATCGTGATGGCCGAGGCCGCCGGGCGCGGTTGCGACGTGGTCGAGTATTCGCCGAACCAGGTGAAGCTCGCCGTCGCCGGCTACGGCGCGGCCGACAAGGCGCAGATGCAGGAGATGGTGCGCCGGCTGCTCGGGCTCGCCAGCGTGCCGAAGCCCGCCGACGCTGCCGACGCCGCGGCGCTTGCGCTGTGCCACGTGGCCACGTCGCCGGCGCTCATGGGCGTGGTGCGATGATCGGCTCGTTGCGAGGCGCGCTGCTCGAGCGTTCGGGTACGAGCGTCACGGTCGAGGTCGCCGGTATCGGCTACCGGTTGACCACCACGCCTGCCACCAGCGGTGCGCTCGGTGTCGAGGGCGACGAGGTCTTCGTGTGGGTGCATCACCACATCCGCGAAGACGCGCAGACGTTGTACGGCTTCACCTCGCGCGAAGAACGCGATGTGTTCGAGACGCTGATCGGCACCCACGGCGTCGGCCCCGCGCTGGGCCTCGCGATCCTGTCGGTGCACGATCCCTACGCGCTGCGCCTCGCGTTGGCGAGTGACGATCTCGCCGCGTTGTGCCTTGTCCCCGGCGTCGGACGCAAGACGGCGGCGCGTCTCCTCATCGAGTTGAAGTCGCGTCTCGATCTCGGAGCGATCGACCTCACCGACGCGACCTCGAACGGCTCGTCGCTGTCGTCGGGCACGCCGCCCTCTGCGCAGTCCGACGTGCGTGAGGCCCTCAGCGCGCTCGGCTACGGGGCCGACGAGATCGCCAAGGTGGTCACGCAGATTCCGATCGAGGGCGACGCGGCCGAATTGCTGCGACAGGCACTCCGGCACTTGGCGGTGGCCTGATGCGCGACGAGTTGCTCGACCCCGAACTACTCGCCGACGATCCCGAGCCGGCGCTGGTCGCGGAGCTCCCCGACGTGGCCGGCATCCGCCCTCGTGACCTCGACGAGTTCGTCGGTCAGGCCGAACTCAAGAATCGACTGCGGATCATCCTCGAGGCCGCGCGTCGACGCGGCCAGCCTGCCGACCATCTGCTGTTCGCCGGTCCGCCGGGCCTCGGCAAGACCACGCTCGCCGGCATCGTCGCGAACGAGATGGGTGTGCAGATGCACATCACGTCGGGCCCCACGCTCGATCGGGCGGGCGACCTGGCCGCGATCCTCACCAAGCTCGGCGATGGTGACGTGTTGTTCATCGACGAGATCCACCGTCTCGGTCGCGCCGTCGAAGAAGTGCTGTACCCCGCGGTCGAAGACTTCCAACTCGACATCGTGCTGGGCAAGGGTCCCGCGGCGCGGTCGATCCGCCTCGACCTGGCCCCGTTCACCCTGGTCGGCGCGACCACGCGCACCGGGCTGATCACCGGGCCGCTGCGCGATCGCTTCGGCATGGTCGCGCGCCTCGACTTCTACGAGACCGCCGACCTCGAGTCGATCGTGGGCCGCGCCGCGACGATCGTCTCGGCCGACATCGACGCGGGCGGTTGCCACGAGATCGCCCGCCGCAGCCGCGGCACGCCCCGCATCGCGAACCGGCTGCTGCGCCGCGTCCGCGACTTCGCCGAGGTCGACGCCGACGGAGTGATCACCGCCGAGGTCGCCTCCGCCGGATTGGCCGTCTTCGGGGTCGACGAACTGGGTCTCGACAAGGTCGATCGCTCGATTCTGTCGGCGATCTGCACACGCTTCGGCGGGGGACCGGTCGGCCTGTCGACGCTCGCGATCGCCGTCGCCGAGCCCACCGAGACGGTCGAAGACGTCTACGAGCCCTTCCTCATCCAGCAGGGTCTGCTCATGCGAACGCCCCGCGGACGAGTGGCGACCCCCGCGGCATGGCGGCACCTCGGGCTCGACGCGCCAGCGAGCCTTGAGGCGTCGCTTTTCGAGGCATGACGTCGCCGATCCCGACCTCATCGTTCGACTACGACCTTCCCCCGAGCGCGATCGCGACCATCGCGGCCGAGCCGCGTGACTCGGCGCGGCTGCTGGTCGATCACGGTGCGTCGGTCGACCATTCACACGTCTCGTCGTTCCCCTCGTTGCTGCGACCAGGCGATGTCGTGGTGGTCAACGACACGAAAGTGTTGCCGGCTCGCGTCAGGTTCCAGCGGTCGGGCGGCGGCAGCGGTGAGGTGCTGCTGCTCGAGGAACAGGACGACGGATGGTGGTCGGCTCTGGTGCGGCCTTCGGCGAAACTCCGACCCGGCATGGTGGTCGAGGTGGGCGACGACCTGGCGATCGAGTTCGGCGACGACCTGGGCGAGGGACGCCGTCTCGTGCGACCTCGGGTCGACGGTGATCTGCTGACCGCGCTCGAGCGGCACGGCGAGATGCCATTGCCTCCCTACCTCGGTGGCGCGATGTCCGACGACCCCGAGCGTTACCAGACGGTCTACGCGCAGCGACCCGCATCTGCCGCGGCGCCGACGGCCGGTCTGCACTTCACGATGTCGACGCTCGCCGCGATCGAGGCGGCGGGGGCCGTTCTCGCCCGCGTCGAGTTGGTGGTTGGGCTCGCGACGTTCCGCCCCATCGTGACCGACCGGGTCGACGACCACGTCATGCACGAGGAGAGCTACCGAGTCCCCGAGGCCACGTGGCAGGCGGTCCGCGACGCGGAGCGGGTCGTCGCCGTCGGCACCACGACGGTGCGCGCGCTCGAGTCGGTCGCCGCGGGCGGCGCGCTCGAGGGACGGACGAGCCTGTTCGTGCGCCGCGGATTCGAGTGGCGCGCGGTCGACGCGATGCTGACCAACTTCCACCTGCCCTGTTCGTCACTGCTCGTGATGATCGACGCGTTCATCGGTCCGCGATGGCGCGAGTTGTACGACGAGGCACTCGTCGAGGGCTATCGGTTCCTGTCGTTCGGCGACGCGATGTTCATCCAGCGGCGATCGTCGTGATGCGGCGATGAAGCTCACGCTCGACGTCGGGGCGACCGACGGCGCGGCGCGCGTCGGCACCGTGGCGACCTCGCGCGGGTCGTTCCGGACCCCGGCGTTCATGCCGGTCGG
>JAYTFP010000373.1:0-4861 GCA_043734285.1 Acidimicrobiaceae bacterium | reverse complement strand
TCCCTCGTCGCCGAAGAATGGATGGGGATCGAGGTCGACGATGCGCTCGCGCTGCGGGCCGTACCGGTCGACGCCGAGGCATATTGGCCCGACACGGTCTCGCGGCAGTGGGGTCGCGCTGCGGATCTCGCCGGCGCCGCGACCTCGGGACCGGCGCGCAACCGATTCATGGCCCTCGGACTGCTCGCCCGCGAACTGTTCGCCTATCCCCTGCTGGTGTGGGCCGCCGCGCCGCTGCTCGTCGGCGGCTCGGGTGCGTTCCCGTTCGGCTGGCCATCGGCGGTCTGCGTCGCGCTCGCGTTCGCGGCGGCCACTGCTCGGTGGGCATCGTTGCGCATCGCGTTGGGTGTCGGACTGCACCCGATCCGCGACGCCTCGGCCACCGCACATGCCATCCCCGGCTCCCTCGCGTCGCTGTGGGCCGCGTTGACCCGCCGGATGCCGCGCTCGCAGCTGATGCTGCCGAGCCGTCCGTTGGTCTGGGCGGCGATGCTGCTGACGATCGTCACCGGATTCCAACTCGTCGACGCGTCGGGACCGCGTCCGTCGAACACCGTGATCGCGTTGTCGATCGGCACGCTCGGTCTGCTCTGGATCTACTCGATGAGCGCGCTCGTCCAGCGCAGCTGGGAACGCAGCTCGTTCCGGGTGCCGGTCGACCTCCCCGTGTTGCTCGCCGGCGCCGCGGTGCGGGCGATCGACGGCTCGCCCACCGGACTGGCGGTGACCGGATGGCCCGAGGCGCTGCACCATTCGATCGGCACGCTCATCGACGTCTCGATCCGCCTCGACGACGACTCCGACCTGGTCGTCGATGCGCGCGTGACCGCACATCGAAAGGTCGGTGAGCGCGAGATCCTCGGTCTGACGCTCGAGCTCGACGACGACGCGCGGCGCCGTTGGGTCGGCGAACTGGCGCGAGCTGCCGAGACGGCACGGCACGGCGTCGCAGGTGCTGCTTCGGTCGCGTCGACTCGCTCGCTCGCGCCCGCCGCGACCGCACCGATGACCGCACGCGCTCGCGCCGGGCGACTGCTCGACCGAGTCGTCGTGGTGTTCGCCGGTGTCGCGTCGCTCGCCGTCGTCGTCGCGCTGGTGCTGATCGTCTTCGGTTACCGGCCGCTCGTCATCCGCAGTGGTTCGATGTCGCCGACGATGTCGATCGGCGATGTCGTGCTGTCGCAGCAGGTCACCGCGTCGCAGCTGCGTCCCGGCGACGTCGCGACCGTTCCCATCGTCGACGCCCAGGGGAACATGACGTTGACCCACCGGGTGGTCGCGGTCACATCCACTGCGGACGGGGTGCGGATCGACACGAAGGGCGACCACAACACGACCGGCGAATCGACGGTCCTGGCGCCCGACACCCCGGCCGGACGCGCCGTCGCGACGATCCCCGCACTCGGCACGCCCGCGACCGCGATGCGCACCTCGACGGCCGAACTCGGGCTCGGCATCGCCGCGCTCGCACTGGTCATCGGCACGTTGCTGCGCAACACCGGATGGGCGCGTCCCGTTCTCCGAAAGCTCTCAGCGATCTCTCAGGTGCGTCTCAGTACCCGCTCGTAAGGTGCGGTGCATGACGAATCTCGCTGACCCGAACCACCTCGCACGTCGACGATTCCTGTGGCTCGGGGGCGCGTCGCTCGCGGCCGCTGCCTGCGGATCGTCGACCAAGGCGGCAGGGACGACGTCGACCGCAGCCACCACATTCACCGCGGCCGACTTCGCAGGGCTGGGCACCTGCGCACTCCTGCCCGAGAAGACCGCGGGACCATTCCCCCTCGACCACCAGCTCAACCGCCGCGACCTCACCGAGGGCTATCCCGGTCATCCACTGCGTCTCGGTCTGCGGGTGGTCGACGCGCAGTGTGCGCCGGTCGACGGCGCGACTGTCGAGATCTGGCACACCGACGCGACCGGCGACTACTCGGCGTTCACCGACGGCGGCGGCGGCAAGGACGAGGCCGGCAACACCACCTTCTGCCGCGGGTCGCAGACGGCCGGCACCGACGGCATCGTCGAGTTCCTCACGATCGTGCCCGGTTGGTACCGCGGCCGCGCGGTGCACATCCATCTCCGGGTGCACCGCGCGGATGCCACCGTGCTCACGAGTCAGATGTTCTTCGACCTCGAGGAGCTGCGGAAGGTCTACGCCAACGCGCCATACGCGACGAACGGGATGCCTGACACGACCAACGAGAACGACAGCATCGCCGGCGACCCCAAGGCCGAGGGCACACTGCTCACCCTGAAGTCCGCAACAACGACCCGCGGCGCGGGCTCACTCGCGCTGCTCAACCTCGGCATCGACCCCAACGCCCGATCGTCCACAAACAGCGGCGGCGGTCCGGGTGGCGGCGGCCCCGGAATGCCGTAGCTCCGCTCGGGCTTCCGCAACGTCGAAAAGGTCCTGCACAAGAACGCCCACTTCGGGCAGTGCTCGCAAGACTTTCTGCGCGGGGCGAGTCATTTCGCTGCTTATCATTACATTCTGCGCCTTCCCTTCGGCTCGATACATCGAGGAGGGCGCGTGTCCACGCAGCGTCCAAACACGTCATGTGACACGGCGGTCGCCGCGGTCGCGGCACGGCATCGCGGTGTGATCACCCGCGACCAGGCGGTCGAGCTCGGATTGTCGACGAAAGCAATCCGCACTCGCGTGAGTACGGGGCGGTGGCAGGCAGTGGCCGATGGCGTCTACGTCATCGCAGGATCGGTCGACACCTTCAAACGACGCGTGACAGCCGCATGCGCGGCGACTCGTCACTCAGCCGCGTCTCACTGCACGGCCTGTCGACTGCAGAGGGTCGAGTACCTGCCCGAGGATCCGCGGATCCACCTGATGATTCCCGATGGCGGATCCGTCCGCTCGAAGCTCGCCGTGGTCCACATCAGCACCTTGCTGCCGCCCGACATGATCACTGTCGTCGACGGTATTCCTGTCACGATCATCGAGCGGTCCATCCTCGACGTCGCCGGACAGGTCATCCGGGCGCGGCTCGAGCACCTCGTCGACAACGCGATCGATCGCAGGCTGGTGACATGGAACGCGCTCGACGAGTTCGTCAGGGCGCACGCGTTGCAGGGGGCGCCGGCTCGACCGCCCTGGCCGAGATCCTCGCGGCACGCGGTGAAGGCCTCGCCGCAACCGAGTCGAAGCTCGAGCGTCGCTACCTCGAGATGTGCGACGCGACCGGCATCCCGAGACCGAATCCCCAGGTGCAGCTCTGGTGGCGCGATCGGGTGGTCGGTCGGGTCGACATGGCGTATCCCGAGCAGCGCGTCATCGTGGAGCTCGACGGCCGGCGCGGGCACCAGCAGCTCGTCGACCAGGAACGCGACCGAATTCGCGACCAGGAGGCGGCCGCCGCCGGATGGCTCACCGCGCGGGTGACGTGGAACCAGCTGCACCGCGGACGGCCGGCGCTCGTCGAGCGGATCAACGCCATCCTCTCCAATCGACGGGAAAGTCCTGCACAGAACGCCCGTTGAGGGCACTTCCGGCAAGACTTTTCGGAGATGGCCGGCTGGGGCGCGGGCGGGAGGCGCGCTGGCGCGCTTCCTGACTGGGCGGAGGTCAGGGGCCGGTGGGGAGGCTGGCCACCCGGACGAAGCGCACCGTCGCACTGACGGGGAAGGGCGCGTCGGGCGGTGAGGTCAGCGTGACATCGCGGCCGGTCACGCCGGCCAGGTCGACCTCGGTGCGCAGCACGACCCGCCCGCCGTCCCACTCGTGGTAGCTCCGCCGCAGGCATGCGCCTTCGGCGATGTCGCTGAACGCATCACGAGCCTCGACGACCACCTCGATGGTGATCTTCTGACCGAGCGCCATCGTCGCGCCGCCGGTGATCCGATCGCGCGGTGACCGGCAGCCGGTCTCGGCGCTCGACGGCCACAACGAATACCCGCCGACCGACACGCTCAACTGGTTGAAGGTCGTGCGGTCCCATCCGATCGTCGGACGGACGTCGGCGGTCACGGCCATGGGCACCGCGGCGGTCTGGATGAACTCGTCGACCCAGCGGCTGTCGTAAGTGCCCGAGTGTCCGTCGGCATCGCTCGTGACGATGCGCACGCCGTAACCCCAACCGACGCACAGTCCCGACACGGTGAACGTGAACATGGTCGAAGCCGCCGGCGAGGTGTACGACGTCACCGCGCCGGGCCGCGCGCACACCGCGGTGTCGGTGCCGTTGAACAGATCGGCCTGGATCATCGTGGCGCGATCCGCCTCGACGCTGATCGTGGCCGACGGTGCGGCACCGGCGTTGTTGACCACGATTCGGCTGACGTGGGCCCGCGGTGCGGCCGCGAACGCCGGCGTCGTGTCGGTGCCGGTGAGTTCGCCCACCACCCAATCCGACGAGCCGTTGCCGGGGGCGTCGGTGAAGTCGACCCGGATGAGTACGGTCCCCGCGCTGATCGTCTCGTGGGGCGGATCACATCCCGAGCCGAAGGATTCTCCGCACAGGCCCCTGCCGATGGTCGTGTCGGGCAGCGGCACCCGATACCACTCGGTCGATCGCGAGCACGTGGCGCCGCACGCATCGAGCCGGATGGGCAGGTGGAATCGCAGCTCGCTGGTCGGTGACGTCGAGGTGTCGCGGCGCCACGAGATCACGTCGAGTCCTTCGACGAACCGGCCGAGACGCTCGGGGTGGGTCGCGAGGTCGCAGATCACCGCGGGTGGCGACGGATCGTTCGGTCCGACGACCAGCTGGGCGCCGTAGACCGAACCGTCGGTGCAGTAGTTGCCGGAGTAGTCCGCCAACGCGCCTGGGGCGACGACGCCGATGTCGACGTGACCGGCCTTCGCTGCCGACAACCCCACGACGCTCACCGTCGGTCGCAACCGATT
>JAYTFP010000372.1:0-3904 GCA_043734285.1 Acidimicrobiaceae bacterium | reverse complement strand
ACGGTCTTCGGCGATGCGCGACAGATCGCATTGGTCGTGCAGAACCTGGTCGCCAATTCGATCAAGTTCGTCGTACCCGGCGCGACTCCGTTCATCGAGATCACTGCCGAGAGCGATCCCGTCGGATGGACGATCACCGTTGCCGATCAGGGGATCGGCATTCCGATCGGCGACCGTGAACGGATCTTCAAGATGTTCAAACGGCTCCACGACCGCGACTCATTTCCCGGCACGGGAATCGGGCTCGCGATCTGCAAACGGGTCGTCGAGCGACACGGCGGGCGCATCTGGATCGGCGATCCCGAGATCGGCACCGCAGTGTGCGCATGGTTCCCCTCGACTTCGACCGACTCGACCCACGCACCCGAGGGCGAGCAGTCGTGACGTCGAACGCGGCGCTCGACGCAGGATACGTACTGCTGGTCGAGGACGACCGGCTGCACTCCCAACTGTTCACGATGGCCTGGCACGACGCGGGCGTCACGTCCCCCGTCGTCATCGCGAGTGATGCTGCCGCCGCGTTCAGGCTGCTGCGCGATCGCGACGCTGGCGGTCAGCCGACAGCACCTGCGCTCGTGCTGCTCGACCTCAATCTTCCCGGTCGCGACGGGCTCGAGATTCTCGCCGAGATCCGTCGAGATCCTGCGCTCCGCAACCTTCGAGTCGTGGTGTTCTCCACATCATCCTCGCCGGCCGACATCGACGCTGCGGTCGCCGGTGGCGCCGACGGGTACGTGACGAAGCCGCTTCGATATCGCGATCTCGTCAGCGAGATCGAGGGCATCGTCACCAGATGGCTCGTTTCGCACGACTCGCAGGACGCGCCCGCATGAGGACTCACGACAGCGCAGTCAGGGTCATGATCGTCGACGACCACTCGATGCTCGTCGATGCACTCAAGATGAGCCTCGAGACGACACCCGCCGGTGAGACGCCGATCGAAGTGATCGTTGCGTTGGACCTCACCCACAACAGCGTGCTCGACCTCGCCCTGCTCGAGCAGCCAGATGTCGTGTTGCTCGACGTCGATCTTGGCACCGACGAACGAAACGTCGACCTCGTCGCGCCGCTGACCCGATCGGGCCACAGCGTCGTGCTGTTCACCGGTTGGAACGGCGCAGGCCTTCTCGGTGACGCGATCGAGGCCGGTGCCGCGGGGATCCTCCGCAAGTCCGACACCTTCGATCGCCTTCTCGGCGGAATTCGCGACGCCGCAGCGGGCAGATCCGTCACACCGCCCGCGGAGCGGGACTCTCTCGTCGCCGAGGCTCGTCGACTCCACGAAGTCGACGATGTGCGGGCGGCTCGACTCGCGTCGCTCACCCCTCGCGAGCTGCACGTACTCGAGAGGCTCACGACCGGATCGACGGCAGAGCAGATCGCCAGCGACGAGACGATTTCGCTGTCGACCGTCCGAACCCACATCAAGGCGATCCTTCGGAAGCTCGAGGTGAGTTCGCAGCTGGCAGCAGTCGCCAGCGCGCTCGGGCGCTGAGCTGACGCGGCGCGACCCGAGTCCGACGAAGACCCCCAAGGTTGGGGATCAATCCGCGCCGCGCCGATCCCGATCCCTTTGGTGGCCGGAGACACCGGTCGTCCATCCGGACCCGCCAATCGGAGCCCTTCCATGTCCACCCGCTATCGCCATCAACGACCTCGAGGCCGAAAGAAGATTCTTGCCGCCGCAGTGGTTGCCGGTGCAGCCGCCATGGTGCCGACCTGGGCCTTCGCATCGACGCTTCCCCTCACGACCAAGACTCTCGGCGCCGGCGCCGCGACCGTGGCCTCGTGCAACACCGCTGCGACGATCTCGTACAACACCGCGTACAGCGCCGCTATCCCTGGCTACAAGGTCTCGACCACACCCGTTGTGTCCGCGATCGCGTGCGCCAACATGGCATACCGAGTCACGCTGAGTGGCACCGCGAGCGCCACGCTTGCCGAGGTTACCGGCACCCTCGACAATGCCGGAGCGGCGTCGCCTGACTTCTCGTCGAGCAACGTGTCGGCCTCAGCTGTCCTGGGTGTGAGTGTCGTCATCAGCGGATGATCCGCTGGCTGACCCGGGTCGCCAGTCTCGCGGTCCTGCTCGCCATGCTCGCGCCGATCACAGCGCGAGCATGGACGGTCCAGGGCTCGAAACTCGCGGCGGCGTCCGCCACGGTCTCGGGGTGTGGCTCGTTGTCGTCCGCTGTCATCACATACACCATCGTCTCGAGTTCGATCACATCAGCGACGGTCACCGGCATCTCCGCTGCGTGCAACGGGGCCAAGGTTTCGCTGACCTTGTCGAACGGCGCAGTCGCGCTCGGATCAGGCGGTCCGATCGTGGTGGCCGCGGCTGCGGCGACGGTACCGATCACCCCGAACGTCCCGATCGCGCAGCCGACCAAGGTGTACCTCTCAGCGAGCGGTCCGTGACATGACGCCAAGCCGCGACAGACGCCGAAGTCGGATCGCCGTGACGGGATCGACGGTGTTCACGGTCGCCCTCGTGTGCGTCGTGTCAGGCGCAACCGCAGCGTCGACCGCGCTCGCCAGCAAGGGCGTGACAGCGGAGAGCCGCTCCACGTCGATCATCGCAGTCGTCCTCACTCCGATCGCCGATACCTACGCAGATCAGGCGTTGCCATCGACGAACTTCGGCACGGTCACGAATCTCGACGTGCAATCTCAGAAGACATCACGGAACCGGCGGTCGTTCGTCCGCTTCGACCTGTCGTCGATTCCCTCGAGCGCCACGGTTCACGCGGCACAACTCGACGTGACGATGTACACCGCGCCCACGGCGTCGCGGAGCCTTCAGGCGCAGCGGGTGTCGGCATCGTGGACCGAGTCCACGCTCACATGGACCTCCATGCCCGCGATCTCGGCATCGATCGCCGCGACCGCCGCGACCGGTACGACCGCGAACACCGTCCTCCAGCTCGACCTCTCGGGCGACACGAGAGCAATGCTGGCCTCACCCGCGACCAACTTCGGATGGCAGCTCGCCGACGCGACGGAGAGCTCGTCGACACTGCGGTTGACACAGTTCCGATCACGCGACTTCGCCACTGGCACTGCGGTGCCGCATCTCACGGTCACGTACTCGCCGTGACCCGATCTGCTTGGCGACGCAGGCGTCGCCGCCGCCGCAACGTCGCGATCGTCACCATCCTGATCGGCGCCGTCGCGTTGCTGTGGCCGATCGGGCACGGCGGGCACTTCGGCGTCGTCATCGTCGATGGTCACAGCATGGAACCGACCCTGCACGCGAACGATCTCGTGCTCCTGGTGCGGCACGACTCATATCGAGTGGGTGATCTCGTCGCGTTCCAGGTATCGACCGGGACCGGCCGTGGCCTGGTCGTGATCCATCGGATTGCGGCTCGCGATCCCGATACCTTTACGACACGCGGGGACAACAATTCGTGGAACGACCCGTGGCACCCTCGCGTGGCTGACGTGCTCGGGCTCGCGATCACCGACACCGGCGTGCTGCGAATGCTCCTCGCGACTGCCGATCCATCCGTCGCAGTCTCGGGCCTCGTCGGATTCTGCGTGGCCTGGGCGACGTTCTCGTCGTTCGACCGGTCCGATGCCACGCGGCGGTCGACCCACAGTTCCGGCGGCTCCCCAGAATTGGGGATCGACGACGAACCGGCCGGTGCCGATCAAGTAGGTATGCGCCGCGTCGGATCTCGCCCATGATCACAGTGCCCACAACGCAACCTGAGCCGGACATCGCTCCGATCGATCTCGCTGACCTCCCGTCGATGCCGATGGCAGCCATGTCGATCGTGCGCATCTGCGATGACCCGGAGGTGGGGCTCGAGGATCTTTCGGCGGCTGTCTCGATGGATCCCGCGCTTTCGGCACAGATCCTCCGGCTCGCCAACTCTGTCGCTTACCGCCGAGGTGA
>JAYTFP010000371.1:0-1848 GCA_043734285.1 Acidimicrobiaceae bacterium | reverse complement strand
GTCGGGGGGCGGTCGCATCCACGACGCCGAGTACTCGCTCGTCGACTACAACCGAGCCGGCGTGCCGTTGCTCGAGATCGTGGGCAGGCCCGACCTCTGCTCGGCCGACGAGGTCAAGGCGTACGTCACCGAGCTGCGTTCGATCCTGGTCGCCGTCGGTGCGTCCGACGGCAAGATGGAAGAGGGCTCGCTGCGCGTCGACTGCAACGTGTCGGTGCGACGCGTCGGCGACACCGAGCTCGGGACGCGGTGCGAGATCAAGAACGTGAACTCGCTGCGTTCGATCGGTCGGGCCATCGAGTACGAGGCTCGACGCCAGATCGACATCCTCGAGGCCGGCGAGAAGGTCGGCCAGGAGACGCGTCACTGGAACGACGACAGCGGTCGCACGCAGACGCTCCGCTCGAAGGAGGACGCGACCGACTACCGGTACTTCCCCGAACCCGATCTCGTCGTGCTCGACCCCGATCCGGAGTGGATCGAGGCGGTCCGCGCCGCCTTGCCGGTGCTGCCGAGCGCGCGGCGGGCCGGGATCGTCGAGGCAACGGGCATCGCCGTGGCCAACGCGGCGGTGATCGTCGAGCGCGGCCTCGACGACCTCGTGCTCGCGGCGATCGACGCCGGCGGCGACGCCGGACGCGTCGCCACGCATGCCGAGCAGAATCTCGCGGACGAGCGTGCGGTCGATCTGCCCGCCGCGTCGTTCGCCACGCTGACGCGGCTGGAGGTCGACGGCTCACTCACCGCGACACAGGCCAAGCAGGTGCTGGCCGACATGGTCAACGCCATCTCGGGTGGCGGTGAGACCGATCCGGTCGCGATCGCTGCGGCACACGGATTCGAGGCGATGGCCGGCGGCGAGATCGAGACACTGGTCGCCCAGCTCATCGCCGATCACCCCGACGACTGGGCGAAGTACTGCGCAGGCGAAGACAAGGTCATGGGCTTCTTCGTGGGTCAGGCGATGAGGTTGACGCAGGGCAAGGCCGACGGCAAGGCCGTGACAGCGTTGCTGCAGTCGAAGCGGGCACGATGACCTCGAAGCGCCGCCGCGCCATCGCTCCCTCGATGGAGCGTGCCGCCTCTCGGCGCACGCTCTTGCTGGTCGTGGTGATCGCATCGGCCGCTGTCGCCGCGGCGTGTTCGGCCGGAACCGACGACAATCCGGTGGTCGCGTTGAACGCCACGACGACCACGATCCGCCAGCTCGGCGTCGCCGACGCGGCCCCGTCGTCGGTACCGCCCGTCCCGCCGGCCGAGATGAAGTCGCGGCTCGACGCAGCGCTGGCCGCCAAGGACTTCTGTGCGTTCTACGGCACGATCGACTCGTCGGTTCCCGATGTCTCGGATCACGCCGCGGTGGTCGCCGCCTACGGGATCCTCTCCGACGAGGCCGTGGCAGCGACCGGCATCGTCCCGCCCGAGGTGCGCACCGACTGGGACGTCATCACGCAGGGGATCACGGCCGGAGCCAAGGCCGTGAAGGCCTCGAAGGGCGACCTCGGCGATCCCTCGGTCCGCATGGTGTTCGAGGCCCAGGCGATGGCGAACTCGCAGAGCGTGATCGAGCGCTGGCTCGGAGAGCACTGCGCCGCGCCCAGATGAGAGCCTGCGCCGAGAGGCGGCAGGCTCAGTTGAGACAGCCTCTGTCGGCGAAGCCGGTGGCATTCGTCAGTGGGACTCCTGAGAGGGTTGCGGGGTTGCTGAACTACGGGAAGCGGGGTGCGGACCGTACAGTGGACGGGTTCGTGAGGTCCTCTGCTGGGAGCGGTTCGTCGATGTTGAACACACGCCACATCGCTCCGGTTCTGTTGACGGTGGTCGGTTTCGCGGTCATCGGGTGCGCGG
>JAYTFP010000370.1:0-6984 GCA_043734285.1 Acidimicrobiaceae bacterium | reverse complement strand
CCCCAACGGGTCCCGCCGAACGCCGTCACATTAGAAGGACCCGCGCACTCGTGGTGGGATACCCGCGACTGTTCGAGGCTCCGATTCGGCGCACATTTTCCGTGCACTCTCAGCGACGGGTGAAGATCCTCACCGACGTGCCCTTCTGGTGCGGCTCGCCGACGGGCGGATCCGTCGCCAGGACCGAGTTCGTGGGCGATCCCTCGATGCCGGTGACTGCGAATCCCGCGTCGCGCAGGATCGTCGTCGCCTCGATCCCCGTCTTGCCGATGACCGCGGGGATCGGCACCGGCGCCGGCCCCTGCGACACCGTGACGTCGATCACCGTGTCACGAGGCACCTGCTCACCGTCGGTGTGGTTGATCTTGATCACCGTGCCCTCGGGCACGGTCTCGTCGTAGACCTGGATCTCGTTCACCCTGAGCTGGACGCCGACGAGCTGGCTCCTCACCGCGTCGAGGAGCTGACCGGCGAGCCCCGCCGGGATCGTGCGTGGTGCTGGGCCTGTCGAGATCACCACGTCGACCTTCGACTGCTTCGGCAGGCTGCCGGTCGCGTCGGCGGCCGGCGCCTTCGAGCTGATGAGGTGGCCTGCGGGCACCTTCTCGTCGTTCACTTCGCTGCGCGCGCCGACTACGAGCGAGGCGCCGGTGATCACTGCGTTGGCGGTCGCTTCGTCCATGTCGGAGTTGAGCGCGGGCATCGTGATCAGCGTGTTGCCGAGCGAGACCTCGAGCGACACGTGGCGGCCTTCGCCGAGGGTCGTCCCCTTCTTCGGATCCTGGTGAACGACCTCGTCGGGGCTGGTGCCGTCCTTGCGGGTCAGCGTCGTGTCGACGACGAGTCCGACACGACGGAGCTGCTCGGTGGCGTCCTTGATCGGCATGCCGACCAGATTCGGCACGGTGTGAATGGGCGTTCGGATCGCGAACCACCAGTAGGCGGCTCCGCCACCGAGGCACGCGACGATGAGCATCGCGGCGACGATCTTCGGCCAGCGGCGTCGAATCGTGTCGACGCGCTCGATCGATGCCGGCGCCTCGTCGGTGCCGGACGCGTCGTCGAGCGGCACGTCGATCTGCGTCGGCGCATCGTCGATGCCGCCGAGCGCGACCCGCGCATCGAGCACCTCGAGCGGGATCGCCCCGGGCAGCTTGAGAGGCCGCGGACGGTCCATGTCCTCGGCGGCGGCGAGGAATGCGATCTCGAGCTCGCCGGCATCGGGACGCAGCTCAGGGTCGCGCCGACCGGCCCACTCCAGCACCGGGGCCAGACGACCGAGCTCAGGCGGCACGACGAGATCGCCCTCGCATCGGCTGAGCAACGTCGCTGAAGGTGTGTCCTGCGAGAACGGCACGACGCCGGTGACCGCCTCGACCAGCACGAGTGCGAGCGAGTAGACGTCGGACCGCCCGTCGACCGTCCTGGCCATCGCCTGCTCGGGCGACGAGTAGCGGGCGGTGCCCAGCACGACGCCTTCGGGCTCGGTCCACGACGCCTCGGCCAACGCCCTGGCGAGACCGAAATCGGCGATGCGCAGTCGTCCCTCCTCGCCGAACAACAGGTTCGCCGGCTTGATGTCGCGGTGTACGAAGCCGTTGCGGTGGGCGTAGTCGAGGCCGCGGGCCGCATCGAGACCGATCATCAGCGCCTGCGACGGCGACAACAACGAGCCCTGGTCGAGCACCGCACGCAGACTGCCGCCCCCGACGAACTCGAGCACCAGGAACGGGATCGGAAGGCTGCCCGCGACCGACGCGCTGCCCGAGTCGTAGACGTGCATCACGTTTGGATGATTCAGCGCCGCAGCGGCCTGCGCCTCGGCGGTGAATCGCCGCAGGAACTTCTGGTCGGCGCTCAACGCCTCGAGCAACACTTTGACCGCGACGCGGCGCTTCAGGACCGAATCGTCGGCGAGGTAGACCCGCGCGGAGGCCCCCACCCCGATGGGAGCCACGATCAGATAACGATCAGCGAGAAGCGATCCGACGAGGTCGGACGTACCTGCGGACACCATCGCTCGGCATCCTACCGGCGACCCCGCAGGGCGTTTGGGCCCGTCGGGGTGTGCCCGGCAAGAATGGCCGAATGCCGGTCCGCGTGAAGATCATGCTCATCACACTCGTGGGAGTGATGATCGTCGGCACGGTGCTGGCGCGTCACTCCGGCGTCAGCGGCGACGACGAGGCGAGCCTCTCGAAGCCGACCGGCGTCGAACGGTTCATCCCGGAGAGCGGCACGCACAACCTCGGCCAGTCGAACGTCGGTATCGATCTGGCCGACGGCTACGAGGGCTACCTCGTCGTCGAGAACGTGGCGATCGACAACATCGTCGAGGGTGACAGCACCGATGGTCTGCACTTCACACCAGGCCAACAGATCTACGAATACAGCCCGGGGCCCGGTCGCAGGGTGACCAAGCTCGACACCCCGAAAGCGTGCGTCACTGCGATGATCTGGAAGGCCGTCGAGGGACGCAGCACCGCCAAACCAGCGCGCTGGTGCTTCTTCACCACCTGAGGCCGCGACTCGTCAGGAGAGGGCGAGGGCGAGGCGATCGAGCTCGACCAGAGCCGCCCTGGTCGTCTCGACGGTGTAGCCACAGCACACCGCGACAAGTCCGGCGCGCCGGGCACCTGCGACGTTGCCTTCGTGGTCGTCGATGAACACCGCCTCTTCCGCGTCGACGCCGAGGCGCTCGCAGGCCAGTTCGAAGATCCGCGCGTCGGGCTTGCGCAACTGCACCGCGCTCGAATCGATCACGTCGTCGAACAACTCGTCGATCGGCAGAAGCGCTTTCCAGGTGTCGCCGAACTCGGCGATGTTGTTGGTCACGATGCCGGTGAGAAGACCTGCCGCGCGATAGCGACGCACCGCGTCGACCATGAAGTCACGCACGACCAGACCACCACCGGCGAGTTCGGCCAGCACGGTGATCGGATCGAGAGCACCGAGCCCCTCGGCCTCGGCCAGAGCCGTGATCTCGTGGCGGGTGGCCGCGAAACTCAACTGGCCCCGCTCGAGGCGGTGCCACGGGTGGTCGGTGTCGTCGTCGTACGACCCGAACACCACGCGGGTCAGCACGTCGAAGTCGATCCCCAGTTTCGCCGCGGCGGTCTCGACCGCGGCGAAGGGCGACGCGATGAACACGCCACCGAAATCGAACAACACCGCCTTCGGACTCATCGCGCGGCTCCGACCCTCACGCCGGGAGTTCGCCGGTTGCGAGCAGATGGACGAACTGCGCCTCGTCGAGCACGGGCACACCCAGGTCGGTCGCCTTCGCGAGCTTCGACGCGCCGGGATCGGTGCCGAGGACCAGCGCGGTGGTCTTCTTCGACACGCTGCCGGGCGACTTGCCGCCGCGCGCCTTGATCGCCGCCTCGACGCTCTCGCGGGTGAATCCCTCGAGGCCACCGGTGACCACGATCGACATGCCCGTGATCGTCTGCTGCAACGCCGAGCGTTCGGGACCCGTGAAGTTGAGTCGCGCCTCGCGGAGACGCTCGACGAGGGCGCGGTTGTCGGCATTGGCGAAGAACTCGTGGACCGAGGTGGCGATGACCGGCCCGATGCCCTCGATCGAGGCGATGTCGTCGACCGAGGCCTCGATGATCGCGTCCATCGACCCCATCGCGGTGGCGAGCACCTCGGATCCCGACGCGCCGAGATGCACCACGTTGAGGCCGAACAACAGATTGCCGAGCGGTCGCTGCTTGGACGTCTCGATCGCGGATTGCAGGTTCGTCACGGACGTCTCACCGAATCCCTCGAGATCGCGGACCGCATCCCAGTCGATCGAGTAGATGTCGGCGACGTCGGTGATCAGGTCACGCTCGATCAGCGTCGAGACGAGCTTCTCCCCCATCCCCTCGATGTCCATCGCGCCGCGCGAGGCGAAGTGCGCGAGCCGCGCCCACCGCTGTTGGGGACACGCCGGGAACACACAGGCGTGACGCGCCTCGCCCTCGACCCGCACCAGCGGCTGGCGATGTGGGCACGGACACTCGGACGGGAAGGTCCACTCGGCGAGACCCTTCGGGCGAAGTTCGAGCACAGGGCCGACGACCTCGGGGATCACGTCGCCGGCCTTGCGGACGATGACCGTGTCGCCGGGACGCACGTCCTTGAGGCGCACCTGGTCCTCGTTGTGCAGCGTCGCGAGGCCGACCGTCGAGCCGCCGACGAACACCGGCTCGAGCACCGCGAACGGTGTCACCTTCCCGGTGCGTCCGACCGAGACCATGATGTCGTTGAGTCGGGTGGTGCGCTCTTCCGGCGGCAGCTTGTAGGCGATGGCCCAACGCGGCGCTTTCGACGTCGAGCCGATGGCGGCCTGCACCGCGAGCGAATCGATCTTCACGACGATCCCGTCGATCTCGTACGGCAGGTCGTGGCGGTGCGTCAGCCAGTGGTCGCAGAACCCGTAGACCTCGTCGAGCGACGCGACCACACGTGTGTTGGGGTTGACCGGCAGGCCCAGGCTCGCGAGCCAGTCGAGCGACTCGGAGTGCGACGCGAGTTCGGGGCCGCCCTGCACTTCGCCCATCTGGTAGCACCAGAACGCCAGCCCGCGACTTCCAGTGATCGACGGATCCTTCTGCCGCAGCGATCCCGCCGCGGTGTTGCGTGGATTGGCGTAACGCTTCTCGCCGGCGGCCTCTTGCGCGTCGTTGAGCGCGGCGAACCGTTCGAGGGGCATGTAGACCTCGCCGCGCGCCTCGACGACGTCGGGCCAGCCCTTGGTCAATGCGTCGGGCACGTCGACGATGGTCGCGACGTTGGCGGTGACGTCCTCACCGGTGCGACCGTCGCCGCGGGTCGCAGCCTGCACGAAACGGCCGCGTTCGTAGCGCACCGACATCGCCAGACCGTCGATCTTGAGCTCGCAGACGTAGCGCACCTCGGCCAGATCGAGCGCCGCGTCGATGATGCGCTTCGCGGTCCGGGCACCCCAGGCGTGCAGTTCGTCACGGTCCATCGCGTTGTCGAGCGACATCATCGGCACGCGGTGCGTCACCTCGCCGAACAGCCCTGCCGACGGCGCGGTGCCGACCTGACGCGTCGGGCTGTCGTCGCCCACCAGCTCGGGATGCTCGCCCTCGAGTCGCGCAAGCTCGCGCATGAGCGCGTCGTAGTCGGCGTCGGGGATCTTGGAGTCGCCGCCGTAGTAGATGGCGTCGTGATGCCGGATCAGGTCGGACAACGCGGCAACGCGGGCCGCGGCATCGAGCGGGAGATCGTCGGGGAGGCTCAAGGAGGATCGGCTCGGTCGGCGTCGCTCAGACGCTCGAGGCCCGGCGCTGTGCACCCTTGGCCAGACGGCGGATGAAGTCGTCGAGGACGAAATGGAGGAACGCGACCATCGTGCGACCGAGACCCGCCCGACAGTCGAACGAACTCGACCACGTCACGAGCGTGCGCACACCGTGGTAGTCGGTGAGATGCACGTCGGCGCGGTAGTTGCGCACCGGCAGGCCCGACAACAACGTGTACGCGAGGTGGTCGGGCGGGTCGAACACGACGATCTCCTCACGACTGACGACCGGCCCGGTGCCGAGCACGCGGATCGCGCCGACACCGTCGGTCTCGAGATTGCCGTCGCGCTCGAGGTCGGAACGGGCCATCACCGCCCACTCGCGGTAGCGGCGGTGATCGGCGAGCATCGCCCACACGACGTCAATCGGTGCAGCGATGTTGCCGCTCGCCGTGACGTGGTGATGTCCCATCGACACATCATCGCGCTCAGGCAGGATCCGAGCGTGCGCTGAGAGGCGCACGCTCCATCAGGACAGCGCCGTGTCGGCGAAGCCGACGAGCAACTCGGCCGCCACCGACGTTGGCGGCCAGACGACCCCTTTACGCGCCGATGGAGAGGCGGGCGCCGATCACTTGGCTCACCACGCGTTCCGACAGCTCGACGGTCAGCTTCATGACCCGCTCAGCCTGACTGATGCCGAACGACCCCAGCCCGGCAGCAGGAGTGATGATCGAATGCTCGCGGAGCAGCAGCGGGTCGAGCCCGAGGCGTGCGAGTTCGGCCCACAGTGCCGAAAGTCGCTTCCACAGGCGCTCCGCGTTGGCGCCCAACGGCTCGTCGACAGGCACGGCGCCCCAGGCGATGAAACCACCCGATTCGAGGAAGCGACCGAGTTCGACAGCAGCGGTCTCGAGACGCGCCGAGACCGGGGCGCCGAGCACGCCGATACCCGTGCGCAGCAACATCGCCCAGTCGGCACGACCGTTGACCTGCACGCCGATGAGCGCCTCTGACGAGATCGGATCGACGACACCGCTCACCAGCTCCTCGATCTCCGAGGAGGCGAGCGGGAAGGTCGGGTGCATCGAGTTCGCGAGGCCTGGCTCTTCGAGGAACAGCAGCACCGACGCGCCGGGCAGGATGTACCGCGCCAGTTCGAGCACAGCCCGTGCCCGTCGTTCGACCGACGCCCGGGCGAGTGCAGCGGCCTTCTGGTGATCGAAACCACGCTCGAGCAGCGACATGTCGATCGTGACCGGACCGGTGGTCGACAGCACGACTGGGCCGACGCGGCCCTTCAGCGAGGTGAGGAATTCACGAACCCCGTCGAATGAATCGGCGTCGGCATCGTCTTCGGCCTGGGTGTGTGGACCGTCGAGATCGACGCTGTCGGCGAAGGCCGTCAGCGTCGGCGCTGCCGGAAGCCGAGGGAGCCAGTCGCGGACGAATCGGGCCGCATCGCCGGCGCTGAGTTGCGGCAGCGAGCCGATTGCAGTGGCCAGCCCCGCGGGTAGCGGTATCCGAATCGGTAGTCCCCCCATCTGCATGGCTTAGCGACGCGGGCCTCGCGTACGCAAGTCTGTGCGCCATGCGTGCCCACCCGATCGTCTCGCTCCTGCGAGCATCCTGGCTCGCGCTGCCGTTCACGACCACCGCCGCGTTCGGCGCCGCGTTCGCGACCCATCCGCGATCCTTCCAACTGGTCGCAACGGCGCTCGCCTGGA
>JAYTFP010000369.1:0-4501 GCA_043734285.1 Acidimicrobiaceae bacterium | reverse complement strand
CTACGTCACGGACTGAGGTGCGACCCGCTGGTGCGGGTGACCCGATGCCGTCCCTCTCTGAACGCTCCCACCACGTCACAGCGAATTGGCCGTGGCCCTGGTTCTGAATTCGCTGTGACGTGGTGCAGAGCGACTTGGGAAGGGATTGTTCGGGGCGTGTGGTCGCGACTCCCATCGCCGCGTGAGGTGGCAGGGTCAGTGACCGTTGAGCGCGGCCAGCGCTGATTGGCGGTTGTATTGGGTGGCGAGCGTGAGCGCCGATGGGAGCGGCCCGTTCGGCGCGTTCGGATCCGCGCCGCGAGCGAGGAGGATCGCGCACGTCGGTCCATCGTCGAGGAGCACCGCGATGGCCAAGGGCTGCACAGGTCCGTATCCGAGCGAGACATTCGCGCCCGCGAACAGCAGCTCCTGGACCACTTCGACGTGGCGCCCGAACACCGCCGAGGCGAGCGGACTGACGGTGGGCGCCTGGCCCGCTTTCACCAGGTCGAGCAGGGTCGCCTGGACGGGGTCCGAGGGATTCGACGTACCACCAGCCAGACCGAGCACGGTGATGAGGCTGACGTCTGACAGCCGATTCGGATCAGCCTTGGCCCGGAGCAGGTCGCCGAGCATCTGTCGGCGATCACAGAACGCCGCGCGGACGAGCGCAGCGGGCGTGCCCGAGTTCGGGTCGGCTCCCCGGCGGAGCAGCAGATCGAACAGGTCGTCATATCCTGCCGAGACCGCGTGAGCGAGGGGTGCGGTCGGATCGGCTCCGTGATCGAGCAGCATCGTGGCGGCCTCCAGCGCCGGAGCGGCGAGACGCCGACCAGCACCGCTGCACTCGCCGCTGCTCGATGCCAACTCGGTCAGCGGGGAGGTCGAGTCGTCGTCGGGGTTCGCGCCGTGATCGAGGACGATGCCGAGCAGTTCGACGTGCGCGTCGTCGAAGTGCAGCGGGTGCCCGAAATTGAAGATCGGCGGGTGGCGCTCGTACTCGAGCGCCAGCGTCGCCGGATTCGAAATCGGTTCGAAACCCGAGTGGTGGTCGAGGAGCAGCGTCATCATCTCCGGGTTGCCGAAGCCGCATTTGATGGGAGTGTCGCCGTTGCGGTCCGCCTTGGTCGGCGACGCTCCACCACTGAGTCGTTTCGTCGCGGATGCCACCCTGTTGGCACCGGCGTCGCGATTCAGTGCGAGCTCCGACTGCGCGCACGGGAGCTTGTGCGCACCCAGGTTGGTCACACAGCTGCGAAGAAGCGCGACGAGAAGGACGACGACGAGGAGCGCCATGGCGAGGCTGCCGAGGAAGGTCGATGCGTTGTCTCGCCTGTGCGGCCCCGTGTGAACCGCGAGACCCTCGGTGGGCTCCTGCGTCGAGGTCCCGTCCGCGGTCACGCAGCCATCGTGCCCCGTCACGACTGATATCGCCGGAAATCCGACTCGTGAAGCGGGGGAAGTGGCCGCTCCGCGGGCGTCTACCATGACGCACCGGTACCACTGGCAGACAGGATCGATCGATGGCCACAGAGCTGATGACAACTGACCTGACAACCGAAGGCCCCGCCGCCCACGATGCGGTGACGACCGAGACCACCGCCGAGTTCGTTGAGGAGGAGCTGCTCGTCGAGGAGATCTCCATCGACGGCATGTGCGGCGTCTATTGAGCGTCCGAGTCAGCCGACCCGAGAATCAGCCAGCGCGGTCGATCCAGTGACTGTCACCCTCGACGCCCCCTACGAGCTCAACCCGCAGGTCTCGCTGCGCCCCGAGCCCTTCGGCGCGCTGGCGTACCACTTCGGCAATCGCCGACTGACGTTCCTGCGTTCGCCCGATATGGTCCGGCTGTGCGAGGTGCTCGGCGACCACGACTCGGTGTCGGCCGCACTCACCGCGACCGGCATCGACGAGCGCCGCTGGCCGTCGTTCACCAAGGCGCTCACCTCACTCGAGAGTTCGGAGATGATCCGTGCGCGGTGACCTGACCAGTGATCTCAAGGCCGGCCTCGACGCGCCCATCTGCCTGACGTGGGAGCTGACCTACGCCTGCAACCTGGCGTGCGTCCACTGCCTCAGTTCGTCGGGTCGCCGCGACCCGCGCGAACTCGCGACCGACGAATGCTTCGCGGTCATCGACGAGCTGCAACGCCTGCAGGTCTTCTACGTGAACATCGGCGGTGGCGAGCCGATGATCCGCAAGGACTTCTTCGAGATCGTCGACTACGCGACGGCGCACCAGGTCGGTGTGAAGTTCTCGACCAACGGCACGTACATCGACGAGGCCGCGGCGAAGCGCCTCGCTTCGATGGACTACCTCGACGTGCAACTCTCGATCGACGGCGCGACCGCCGCGGTCAACGACGACGTGCGCGGCGTCGGATCGTTCGCCGCAGCCCGCGCCGCGATGGAGCATCTCGCCGCCGCCGACTTCGGTCCGTTCAAGATCAGCATCGTGGCGACTCGTCACAACATCGATCAGCTCGACGAGTTCAAGGCCATCGCCGACTCGTACGGCGCGCAGCTGCGGGTAACCCGACTGCGACCCGCCGGCCGCGGCGCCGACACGTGGCACGAGCTGCATCCGACGAACGCCCAGCAGCGACAGCTCTACGACTGGATCCTGGGTCGCCCCGACGTGCTCACCGGCGACTCGTTCTTCCACCTCTCGGCGTTCGGCGAGGCGCTGCCCGGCCTGAACCTGTGCGGCGCCGGACGCGTCGTCTGCCTGATCGATCCGGTCGGCGACGTCTATGCCTGCCCGTTCGTGATCCACGATGAGTTCCTCGCCGGCAACGTTCGCGACACCGGCGGATTCACCGATGTGTGGCGCGAGAGCGACCTCTTCCGGTCGCTGCGCGAACCGTCGTCGCCCGGCGCGTGCGCCTCGTGCGGCAGCTACGACGCGTGCCAGGGCGGGTGCATGGCGGCGAAGTTCTTCGTCGGACTCGAACTCGACGATCCCGATCCCGAGTGTGTGAAGGGTCATGCCGACGAACTCGTCGCCGCCGCGGCACTGCGCAATTCGTCGCCCGTGCCGTCGGTCGACCACTCGCGACCGACGCCTGTCGTCTTGGGCGCGAAGCCGGCGGTCCGCGGGCCGGTCGCCGTCCGTTGACCTCGCCCTGATGAGACGGCGCCCATGAGACTGCTCGAGCCGCTGCGCCTCGGCACGCGCACCTCGCACAATCGAGTCGTGTTCGGACCGCACGAGACGAACCTCGGCGACGGCCGTGCGTTCTCGACGCGCCACATCGCGTACTACGAGCGCCGTGCTTCCGGCGGTGCCGGCGTCATCGTGGTCGAGGAGGCGTCGGTCGATGCCACCGACTGGCCCTACGAGCGCTGTCCTCTCGCGACCGAATGCTCCGACGGATGGCGCGCGATCAGCGCGGCTTGCCACGCGCACGGATCGCTCGTCATCGCCGCGCTCGGTCACGCCGGTGGTCAGGGATCGTCGGCTTACCACCAGGCTCCGATGTTGGCCCCGTCGCGGGTGCCCGAGGTGAACACGCGCGAGGTCCCCAAGCAGATGGAGGCCCACGAGATCGCCTCGCTCGTCGCGGCGTTCGCCACGGCCGCGAGCACCGCGGTCGCCGCGGGGTGCGACGGTGTCGAGATCAACGTCGGGCAGTACTCGCTGCTGCGCCAGTTCCTGTCGGGACTGACGAACCAACGCGGCGACGCCTGGGGCGAGGATCGAGCGAAGCTGGTGCGCGACGTGCTCGCCGCGGTTCGCGACGCTGTCGGCGCCGACGCGATCGTCGGCCTGCGACTCAGTTGTGACGAGCTCGCTCCATGGGCGGGCATCGTGCCCGACGCGGCGACCGAACTCGCGTCCACGCTCGTCGGCGAGCCGGGTGCCGCCGTCTGCGACTACGTCGCCGTGGTCCGCGGCGCGATCTTCTCGACCGCGGCGACGCGACCAGACGGACACACTGCGCAGGGATTCAACCTCGATCTCGTCCAACAGGTCCGCGACGCAGTCCGCGCTCGGCACGACGACCGCGTCGCCGTGATCGCGCAAGGTTCGATCGTCGACTGGGGTCAGGCGGAGTGGGCGATCGACGAGGGACGCGCCGACGGCGTCGAGATGACCCGCGCCCAGATCGCCGACGCGTCGCTGGTCGCGAAGCTCGCCGCGGGTCGCAGCGAGGAAGTGCGTCCGTGCATCCTCTGCAACCAGACGTGCCAGGTGCGCGACGCCCGCAACCCGATCGTGACCTGCGTCGTCGATCCCCGTTCGGGCCACGAAGCCGATGACGTCGCGGTCGATGACCCGTCTCCGGTTCGCGGCGCGTCATCCGTGCCGGTCACCGTCATCGGCGCGGGTATCGCCGGACTCGAAGCGGCGCGCGTCGCCGCCTTGCGGGGTCATCCGGTCACGATCGTGGAGCGGTCCCGTCGCGCCGGCGGGATGGTTCGCGTCGCGGCGAACGGCTCGGGGCGCGACCGTCTCGTGCTGATCGCCCACTGGCTCGAGTCCGAGTGCCGTCGTCTCGGCGTCGTCATCGAGCTCGGC
>JAYTFP010000368.1:0-4613 GCA_043734285.1 Acidimicrobiaceae bacterium | reverse complement strand
TCATCGTGAAGCTGAACCACAACGAGATGCTCACGTACCCGAACAAGTTCGACCAGATCATGTACGGCTCGGTGCAGCAGGCCTACGACCTCGGTGCCGCAGGCGTCGGCGCCACCATCTACTTCGGCTCGGACGAGGCGACCCGCCAGATCCAAGAAGTCTCCGCAGCATTCGAGGAGGCGCATCAGCTCGGCATGTTCACCGTGCTGTGGTGCTACCTGCGCAACCCCGCATTCGTGGTCGACGGCGTCGATTACCACGCGTCGGCCGATCTCACCGGCCAGGCCAACCACCTCGGCGTGACCATCGAGGCCGACATCATCAAGCAGAAGCTGCCCGAGAACAACGGCGGCTACAACGCGCTCAAGGGCTACGGCAAGACGCACAAGCTGGTCTACGACAAGCTGACGACGGATCACCCGATCGACCTCACTCGCTGGCAGGTCGTGAACTGCTATATGGGCCGCATCGGGCTCATCAACAGCGGTGGCGCGTCGTCGGGCGAGACCGATCTGGCCGAAGCGGTTCGTACCGCCGTCATCAACAAGCGCGCCGGCGGCATGGGGCTGATCTCGGGCCGCAAGTCGTTCCAGCGTCCGATGGCTGAGGGCGTCGATCTGCTCAACGCCATTCAGGACGTCTACCTCGACGCGTCGATCACCGTCGCGTAAGGGGTCACGCTCCTGCCGACCGCGAACTCACCGACGACCTGGCTGCTCGACCTCGATGGGGTCGTGTGGCACGGCGAGAACGGGATCGACGGCGCCCCCGAATCGGTGGCGGCCCTGCGCGATGCGGGGCACACCGTTGCCTTCTGCACCAACAACTCGTCCGAGCTCGTCTCGTTCTACGAGGAGAAGCTCGCCGCATTCGGCATCCCCGCGGCCGGAGCGGTCGTTTCCTCCGCGATGGCGGCCGCGTCGCTGCTCCGCGCCGGCGAGCGCGTGCTGGTGTGCGCCGGCCACGGTGCGCGCGAGGCGGTGACCGCGGCGGGTGCGGTCGAGGTCTCGGACGGTCTCGTCGACACCGTGCTCGTCGGCTTCCACACGACGTTCGACTACGCCGCGATGAACCGTGCGGTCCGCGCCGTGCTCGTCGGTGCCCGACTGGTCGCGACGAATGACGATCCGATCTACCCCGCCGCCGACGGACCGTCACCGGGGTGCGGGGCGATCCTCGCTTCGATCGAACGCGCCACGGGGCAACGGGCGCTGATCGCGGGGAAGCCTCACGAGGCGATGGCGGCGCTGATCCATGCTGCCTACGGCGAGGACGGGGTGTTCGTGGGCGACTCGCTCGACACCGATGGTGCGATGGCTGACGTCCTCGGGTGGCGTTTCGGGCTGGTGCTGAGCGGCAACACCACCGCGGCGATGGTGCCCGAGACGCGATCCGCAGACTGGGTCGCGGCCGACCTGCGCTCGCTCGTTGCCCGCCATCTCGCGCTGCCGTGAGCACCCGCCGGCGACTCGACGTCGAGATGGTGCGGCGAGGCCTCGCGGCCAGCAGGACCGAGGCACAGGGTCTGATCGAGGCGGGGTCGGTGCGGGTCGCCGGCGCTCCGGCACAGAAGGCGGCGCGCCTGGTCGACACGGGCGACGCGATCGTGTTGGCCGGTCCGCCGCGACGATTCGTGAGTCGCGGCGGCGAGAAGCTCGATGCCGCGCTCGACGAGTTCGCGATCGACGTGCGCGGATCGCGCATCCTCGATGCGGGCGCGTCGACCGGCGGGTTCACCGACTGCGTCCTGCAGCGCGGCGCGGCCGAGGTGATCGCTGTCGACGTGGGCTACGGCCAGATCCACGAGTCGCTGCGCGCGGATGAGCGGGTGGTCGTGATCGAGCGCACCAACATCCGTGCGCTCGAGCCCGAGACCATCGGCGGCAGAGTCGATCTCGTGGTCGGCGACCTCTCGTTCATCTCGCTCACCAAGGTCGTCGATCCGCTCCTCTCGGTGTGTCGACCGTCTGCTCCGCTCGTGCTCCTCGTGAAGCCGCAGTTCGAGGCGGGACGCTCCGAGGTGTCGAAGGGACGGGGAATCATCACGGACCCCGAGGTCTGGCAACGTACGCTCACAGAGGTGACCGACGCATTCGAGTTGGCAGGTGCGGTGGTGCGGGATTCGATGACGTCGCCGATCCAGGGCGCCGACGGGAACACCGAGTTCCTCGTCCACTTCACCGCTCCCGATGCCGAGAACGAGCGCTGAGTGGCCTCCTTCGGCATGATGGTCCACTCCGAGCGGAGTGCAGCGTGGGACTTGGCGCGCGATCTCGCGAAATGGCTCGTCGACCGGGGCCACGAGGTGCGCATGCCGCACGACGACGCGTCGTGGGCCGGTCTCGACGAGCACGCAGTCGCGGGTGATGAGCTCGCGCCGGGACTCGACCTGTTGATCGGCCTCGGCGGCGACGGCACGATCCTGCGCGCCGCGGAGGCGTGCAGCGATGACGGTGTCCCCGTGCTGGGGGTGAACATCGGCCAGCTCGGTTACCTCACCACGGTCGAGCCCGCCGGCGCTCGTGTCGCGCTCAAGCGGTTCCTTTCCGGCGCGTACGAGGTCGAGGAGCGCATGCGGCTCGCGATCCGCGTCGAGCGCGCCGACGGAAGCGTCGAGCGGCTGTCGCCGGCGCTGAACGAGGCCCTCCTCGAGCGCGCGGAGCTCGGGCGCACGATACGGCTCGAGGTCGCACTCGACGGAGAGGCGTTCACGTCGTACGTCGCCGACGGTCTGATCGTCGCGACGCCGACCGGCTCGACCGCCTACGCCCTCTCGGCACACGGCCCGATCATCGATCCCTGCCATCGCGCCCTGCTCATGGTGCCCGTGTCGCCCCACATGCTGTTCGACCGTGCGCTCGTCCTCGACCCGACCACCGAGGTGCGCCTCACGGTCGGCGGCCCGCGTCCGGCGCACCTGTCGTCCGACGGTCGCTCGGGCGGAACGCTCGCCACCGGCGACGCCATCGTCTGCTCGGCGGCCTCGGTTCCGGCCAGGCTGGTGAGCCTCGGCACGCCTGGGTTCCACCAGATCCTCAAGACCAAGTTCGGGCTCAACGATCGATGAGTCCCAGGACCGTCGCCTAGCCTCCCGCGAGATGTTGGTCGAACTCGCGGTGCGCGACCTCGGGGTGATCGCGGACCTGCGCTTGGCGTTCGGCCCGGGAATGTCCGCGCTCACCGGCGAGACCGGTGCCGGCAAGACGATGGTCGTCGAGGCACTCGCATTGCTGCTCGGTGGCCGCGCCGACCCCGCTCGGGTGCGCAAGGGCGCGGCCGAGAGCGTGGTCGAAGGGTTGTTCGTCGACGAGGCCGATGGTGAGGTGGTGTTGCGCCGGGTGGTGCCCGCACAGGGTCGGTCGCGGTGTTACGTCAACGGCGAACTCGCGACGGCGGCGATCCTCGCCGAGACCGGTGCCTCACTCGTCGAGGTGTGCGGCCAGAACACGCACCAGCAGTTGCGCGCACCGCGGGCGCAGCGAGACGCGCTCGATCGGTTCGGCCGTATCGACCTCGGCCCGCTGACAGAGCTCCGCGCAAGACGCACCGAACTCGAGCGCACGATGCTCGCGCTCGGCGGCGACGAACGGTCGCGGGCGCGTGAGATCGACCTGTTGCGGTACCAGGTACACGAACTCGACCAGGCCGCGTTGGGCGATCCCGACGAGGACGACCGCTTGAGCGAAGAGGAAGACGTCCTCGGCGACGCGGTGGCCCACATCGAGGCGTCATCGCGCGCCCTCGACGACCTCGCGGGCGACGACGGCGCATCCGAGGCGCTGGCGCGGGCGCTCGCGGCACTCGCGCGGCGAGCCCCGTTCGCTGATCTCGCGCACCGCCTCGAGTCTGTCTCGGCTGAGGTTGCCGACGTCGTCGGCGAGCTCCGGTCGGTCGCCGAGCGGATCGACGAAGACCCGGCGCGGCTCGACGAGATTCGCCGCCGCCGGCAACTGCTCGTCGAACTGCGACGCAAGTACGGCGAGACGATGGCAGCCGTCATCGACTTCCAGGCGCAGGCCGTCGCACGACTCGAGGATCTCGAGGGGCACGAGGCCCGGGCGCTCGCGCTCGACGCCGAGATCGCGGCTGCTGCCGCCGGCGAGGCGCGGGCCGCAGCCGAGGTCGGCGCTGCTCGTCGGCTCGTGTCGCCGAGCCTCGCCGAGGCCGTCGAGACGCACCTCGCCGGGCTGGGCATGGCATCGGCGCGGATCGAGGTCACGGTCGGTGACGACGATCCTGGTGACGACGTCGAGTTCCTCCTCGGAGCGAATGCGGGAATGGACCCACAACCGTTGGCGCGGTCTGCCTCGGGTGGCGAGCTGTCGCGGGCAATGCTGGCACTGCATCTCGTGTTGTCCGGCGGTGCCCCGACGATGGTGTTCGACGAGGTCGACGCCGGCATCGGCGGCGAGGCAGCGGTCTCGGTCGGTCGCGCGCTGTCACGACTGTCCGACAGTCGTCAGGTGTTGGTCGTGACCCACCTTCCCCAGGTCGCGGCATTCGCCGACGCGCAGCTCCGCGTTGCCAAGAGCGACGACGGGCTCGCCGTGAGTTCGATCGTGCAGCTCGACGGCGACGAGCGCGTCATCGAGCTGTCGCGGATGTTGTCGGGT
>JAYTFP010000367.1:0-1974 GCA_043734285.1 Acidimicrobiaceae bacterium | reverse complement strand
ACGCGATCGACGAGCTCGACGCGCGGTACTTCGCCGGCGAGGGCGCGGCATTGGCACCGCGGCACCGAGTCGGCTTCCGATCGTTCGCGGCTGCCAATGCTCGCGATTGGGACGCGTATCGTGACACGTACTCGCCCGAGCTCGTCTGCACCGATCGGCGCCAGATCGGGTGGCCGACCCTCGATCGTGACGGCGTGGTCGACACGATTCGTGAGTACAGCGAGCTCGCGCCGGGCCTCCTCCTCCTACCTCGGAAGGTCCAATTCCGAGAATCGGCCCAGCTCTGGACCATCGAAGCATCCGGCACGACGCCCGACGGCGGTGCAGTGGAGTGGGTGCAACACAGCGTCGCCGTCGTCGGGCCGACCGGCATCTCGGCCCTCGAAATCTTCGACGAGCACGACTTCGACGCCGCGCTCGCGCGTTCGGACGAGCTCGGCGCCGCCGAAGCCGCCGACCCCCGCCACCCGCGCGCCGAGAACGCGGCGACCCGGTCGAGAGGCCGGATCCTGGAGCTGTTCGCCCAACGCCGATTCGACGAAGCCGCGCCCCTGCTGGCCGACGATTTCGTACGCGTCGATCGGCGGAGCGTCGTGTCCATGCCGACATCGCACGGGCGTGACGCCTTCATCGAGTCGTCACGCGCCACCTCCGACGCCGGCTTCACCGACATCACGCACGAGCCGATCGCGGTTCGCGGCGAACTCCTCGAGCTCTCGCGAGTCACGATGCGCGCCGTCGACGGCCACGAGATGGTCTTCCTCAACATCGCCGAGATCGACGAGACCGGCCGGGCCCAGAGCACCACCAGCTTCGACGAGAACGCGCTCGCCGACGCGATCGCCGAGCTCCAGGAGCGGTACCTCGCAGGCGAAGGCGCGTCACGCGCCGCGGACCTCGAAACGGGCCGCCAGTACAACGCTCGCCTCAACGCCGGGGACTGGGACGGACTCCGGCCGCTGGTCACCGAAGACTTCGAGGTCGTCGACTCCCGCCGGCTCTCGTGGCCGACCCTCGGCCATGAGAAGTTCGTCGAAGCGCACGAGAGCTACGAGGACCAGATCGCGCAGCACACCTTCCAGCGATGTGTTCACCTCGGCGGAAATGCAGGCCTGTCGACCAGTGTGAACATCGGCATCGACGCGGAGGGCGGGGAGTTCGAATGGGTGTTCCACACCCTCGCGACGTTCTCCGCCGACCACCGCATCCAGCGCATGGAACTGTTCGACGAGAACGACTTCGCGACCGCGCTCGCCCGCCTCGACGAGCTCGGCGCCGCCGCACCTCTCGTCCCGCGCCACGACCGTGCGGAGAACCTCGCATCGGCGTCGGCGACCCGTTTTGTCGAGCTGTACGTCGCCGGGCAGATGGACCAAGTTCGTGCGCTGCTTGCCGACGACGCCGTCCGGATCGACAAGCGGTCGATCATCGGCATGGACCTGGTCGGCGGTGACCCCATCGTCGAGAACCTCCGGGCGGCCGCCGACCTCGGTCTCGTTGCGGCCCGGATCGAATCACTGGCGGTCCGGGGATCGACGCTCGCCCTTGGTCGGATCACCACCGACTTCGGCGGGTTCGAGAGCGTCTACCTGAACCTCGGTCAGCTCGACGCCGACGGTCTTTTCTCCCACGTCATCCTCTTCGACGAAAACGCACTCACCGACGCACTCGACGAGCTGGACGCGCGGTACATCGCCGGCGAGGGAGCCCATGCCGTGCTGCTGGCGTCGTTCCCGCTCACAACCAACCTCAACAATCGTGATTGGGCGGGCATCCTCGACCCCCCCTTCCCGGATTTCACCCACACAGATCATCGGCAGCTCGGCTGGCCGACCGTGGATCGCGATGGTTATGTCACCACCATGAAGGAGTACGTCGATCTCGTCCCCGACCTCGTGATGTTGGCTCGGAAGGTCCACGACCGCGGGCGGGCGTTCCTCGTCACCAGCGACGCCTTCGGCACGACCTTGGACG
>JAYTFP010000366.1:0-6746 GCA_043734285.1 Acidimicrobiaceae bacterium | reverse complement strand
GTCACACCGTGGATGGGTCTACCTGTCTCAGCCCTGCAGCAGCCGGAGCGTGGTCTGCGGGAGCGAGTTGGCCTGGGCGAGCATCGCCGTGCCGGCCTGGAGGAGGATCTGATGACGGGTGAGGTTCGTCATTTCCGACGCCATGTCGGTGTCGCGGATCCGGGACTCAGCAGCGGAGAGGTTCTCCGTGGTGACCGCCAGGTTGTTGATGGTGGACTCGAACCGGTTCTGGACAGCACCGAGGTTGCCTCGGCTCGTCGAGACCGATGCGATCGCCGTGTCGAGCGTGGTGATGGCCGCCGATGCGGCGTTGACCACATCGAGGGCGTTCACGCCGAGACCCGCCGAGCTCACCGAGGCGATGGTCACGCCGATGGTCTCGCCGGCGTTCGAGCCGACCTGGAAGACACCACCGGTGCCCGAGGCCGCCGTCACCGCGCCGGTCAGGGCGAGCTCCGCAGCCGGGGTGCCGGCACCGTCGGTGATGGTGAACGTCTGGGTGTTGGCCAGCTGTGCGTTGATGCTCAGCGAGAAGCCGGCGCCGACCGTGGTCGAGCTGACCGTCAGCTTCGAGGCCAGGGCCTGCTGGGCAGCCGAGCCACCTGTCAACGCGGTCTGGATCGCCGACTGCACGTGGGCGGCCAACTGCGCACCGGTGTAGGTACCTGCCGAGAGGTTGACCGTCACGTTGCCGGTGCCGTTCACGTTGATCTGGAAGGCGTCGGCCGCGGTCACCGTGTAGGTGCCCGTGGCGTTGAAGCCGGTCCGCGTCGCCGGCGTCACGCCGAACGTGCCGTCGAGCAGCGCCTGGGCGCCGAACTTCGTCGAGGACGAGATGCGGTCGATCTCGGCGCTGAGCGCCGTGATCTCGGCCTGGGCCGCGTTGCGCGCCGGGATGTCCGATGTGCCGGTGTTGGCCGACTGCACCGCCAGGTCACGCATGCGGTTGAGCATGGTGGCGACCTCGTTGAGCGCGCCTTCAGCGGTCTGCACGACCGAGATGCCGTTCTGTGCGTTACGCGAGGCCTGCTGGAGACCCGACACCTGCGCACGCAGGCCCTGGCTGATCACGAGGCCCGAGGCGTCGTCGGCCGCACGGTTGATGCGGAAACCTGACGACAACTTCTCCAGGCTCTTACCCAGCGCCACGTTGGTGGCGGTGAGGTTACGGAAGGCGTTGGCCGCCTCGATGTTCTGATTGATGCGCATCGGAAAATCCTCCTTGAATGATGCATGTCGGCTCCCGTCCTGGGCGCCGGACCCCTTCATCGGAAGGTGACCGTCATGGGATCGGCGCATTCACCGGTCGGGTTGAGCGATTCGTCGAATTTCTTCTCGGAAAGCCGCGCGGATGTTCAGGTCTGGCGGATCGGGGCCGATGGATGAGCCATGACCGTTCTCGCGGCGAGCACGATTGACGATCATCTGGGCGAGTTGGTCCGGGTGCTCTGGCGTCAGCGCGCACTGATCGAGACACTCCAGTACCGCCTCGAGGTGCAGCAGCTGATCACCGCGTCGGGTCGCGACGGCCGCCTGCAGACGGCGGTCGACGAGGTCGAGGCGGCGATGGACGAACTGCGACGCGCAGAGCGGCAGCGCGACGACGTCGTGCGGCTCTGCAGTGCGTCGATGAACCTGCCGGCGACAGCGTCGCTCGCCGACATCCGTGAGCGATGCGACGAGCCGTGGCGCAGTCTCCTCGCCGAACACCAGGCCGCGTTGCTCTCACTGGTCGCGGCGGCCGAGCAATTGGCCGCACACAATCGCGAGCTGGCGCTGCGCGGTGCGAACAACGCACGCGCCCTGCTCGAGGCGGTGACGGGGACCGTCACATCGGCGCCCTACGGTCCCAACGGTGCGAGTGGCTCGCTCGGCTCCCGCGGCGTGTTGTCGCCGCCGGCCCTCCTCGATCGCGACGCCTGATGGGTGACTTCTCAGGGCTGAATACAGCGCTGTCCGGCCTGCTCGCACACCGGCGCGCCATCGACGTCACCGGCCGCAACATCGCCAACGTGAACACCGAGGGATACAGCCGTCGTGAAGTCACGCTGACGTCACTCGGCGCGCACATCCCGGCGTCGTTGTTCAGCCGGAACGGGACGGGTGTCAACGGCGTCGACGTCGAATCGGTCTCGCGGATCCGCGACGAGTTCCTCGAGACGAGGGCTCGGACCGAACTGGGCAACCAGGGTTCGACCTCGCGGTCGGCGCAGATCCTCGGCCGCGTCGAGGGCACGTTCCCCGAGCCGTCCAACGACGGCATCGCGGCACAGCTCGCGGCGTTCTGGGGCGCATGGGACGACGCCGCGAACAACCCGTCGAGCATTCCGGCGCGCACCGCCGTGCTCGAGCAGGCCAACTCTCTCGCCTCGACCTTCCACAAGGCGGCCAGTGATCTCATCGATCAGCACAACGACGTCGCGACGCAGCTCTCGGTCAAGGTCGCCGAGGCGAACTCGACGATCGCCAGCATCGCGGAGCTCAACGGTCAGATCCGTGTCGCGACGGTCGGCGGTGGCGACCCCTCCGACCTGCAGGACCAACGTGACGTGCTCATCGACAAGCTGACCGCGATGGTCGGATGTGCGGCGCACCCGGGTGATGACAACCAGGTGACCGTCACGCTCGGCGGCATGGACATCATCAAGGCCGACAAGACCGAGACGATCACGATGACCCAGGCCGGCACGTTGCCGCCGCCGCTCAACACGCTGCCTCTCAACGCGGCCAGTCTGACGTGGACCCGTGGCGGCCAGCCGGTCCCATCGATCGGCGGCGAGGTCGGGGCACTCCTCAGTGGCGCGAACGACGTGATCCCGCGCTACCTGCACGGCCTCGACACGATCGCCGCGAACGTCGTGTCGTCGGTCAACGCGCTGCACCTCACGGGCCACGGGCTCGACACGATCAACGACGTCAACCTCAACTTCTTCGACCCGACCGCGACGACCGCACAGTCGATGGCGGTCTCGACCGATGTCGCCGGGCAACCGTCGAAGCTCGCCCTCGCCGCAGCCGCTGGAGGTGCGCTCGACGCGACCATCGGCCACGCGCTGGGCGCGATGTCGGCGTCGGCGACCGGACCCGACTCGGTGTACCGCTCCTACCTCGGTGTCATGGGCGTCGAGTCGCAGACGATGCAGACGAGGGCCACGACACAGGACACGATCACGACCTCGGCCGACACGGCCCGCAAGTCGGTGAGCGGCGTGAACCTCGACGAGGAGATGACCCAGCTCGTCGCGTCGCAGCGCGCCTATCAGGCGTCGGCGCGCCTCATGACGACCATCGACGAGATGCTCGACACATTGATCAACCGGACGGGCATCATCGGGCGATAGCCCGAGCCGCAGAGAGATGAACCCATGATCACGCGACTCACGTCCTCGGCCAGCAACAAGCAGATCCTCACCGACCTGCAGGTCGCGGGTCGCAACCTGGCCGACATCCAGAATCAGCTCACCACCGGTCGCCGCATCAACAAGATGTCCGACGCGCCCTCCGACGCCGTCAGCTCGCTGACGCAGCGCGCCAGCCTCCATCGCAACGACCAGTTCGCGCGCAACATCGGCGAGGCGAACGACTGGCTCGGTCTGCAGGATTCCGCGCTGTCGTCGGTCAACGACAAGCTGACGTCGGTCCGCACGCTGCTCCTCCAGGCGCAGTCAGGCACGCAGACGCCGTCGTCGCGTCAGGCGATCGCCGATCAGATCTCGGCGATCCGCGACTCGCTCCTCGCCGACGCGAACGCGCAGCGCCTCGGACGACCGCTGTTCGGCGGCACGACCGCCGGTGCCGCCGCGTTCGACGCCGCGGGCAACTACATCGGTGACAACGGCAACGTCGACGTGCCGGTCTCGCCCAACACGACGCTGACGGTGAACCACACCGGGCCGAACGTGTTCGGCACGCACAATGTCGGCACGCCGACGAACGGTGATGTCTTCCAGGTGCTCGCACAGCTGGCGATCTCGGTGCAGACGGGTGACACCTCGGCGATGACGGCGGGCATCTCCCAGGTCGACACGGCCACCGACCGCGTGGCCACGGCACAGGTGCAGATCGGCTCGCGGGTGAACCAGCTCGACGGACTCAAGGCCGCAAACGACAACGCCAGCGTGACCCTGAAGTCGGCCATCAGCCAGATCGAAGACGTCGACCTCGCCGATTCGCTGGTCGCGCTCAAGACCCGCGAGGCCGGCTACCAGGCAGCCCTGCAGGCGACGTCGCGAGTGGTCCAGCTCTCGTTGATGGACTTCCTGAAGTAGGTCAGAGGTTCCCCGATCTGCTTGCAGTCAGCAACAATTTCGAGCTGACGGAATGTGCCTACAATGCGGTGATGGAGTCGGCGACCGAGCTGATCGGCACAGTGGGGACGCCAGTCGACGTGTGGTGCGAGTCGCTCTCCGAGTGGGTCCGCGGCTTCGCCGTCCACGAGGTCAGCGACTCGGGCGTGCTGGTGCGACGACTCTCCGACGGCGTGGTGTTGCCCGAGCGCTTCGAGCTCACGCAGGTCCGTCCTGCGGTGGCAGTGTCCCGCGCACACAGCTGGCACTGATCCGACCTTGACGTTGACGTTGAACTCGCGCCGCGGCGTTGTCGCGGCAGTGCTCGCGGTGGTAGTGATCGTCGCAACGACCGCGGGCTGCGGCATTGTCAGCGGCCGGGTCGCGATCCTCGGTGACTCGATCACGCGGCTGAGCAGCGACTCACTCCACGCGGCGCTCGACGACGACTATTCGGTGCACATCGTGGGCAAGCCGGGCGCACGCGTCGACGAGATGCAGGCCGAAGCGACACTGCTCGCGCGAGGTCGGCCCGACAAGGTGATCATCAACCTGGGGACGAACGATGCGATCCAGGGCTATCCCGCAGCGTCGACGCGTCACAACCTCGAGCAACTCCTCGACACATTCGACGCGGCACGGTGCGTCGTCTTCGTCACGATCGACGAGGCCCTCGAGGTCTACGGCTCACCGCGCCGCGCCGGCGCGCGGGCGGTGAACGTGCAGATCCGCCAGATCGCCGACGGCAGACCCGACGTGAAGATCGTCGACTGGAACCGGATCGTCGCCGAGCACGGCGGGATCCTCACGCTCACGATCGACGGCGTGCACCCGAACGCGCGTGGCCAGAAGCTGCTCGCCGAGGCCGATCTCGAGGCCCTCGCGAGCTGTTGACATCGTGCGCCTGCGGCGCGGCGCTCTGGAGCGCTGCGGTGATCTCGGCCGGGCTCAGCGTCGCGCGCTCGCCCGGTGCGAGGACGTGCAGCAGTTCGTGACCGGGTCGCAGCGCGGTGGTGGTCGGCTTGATGCCCGCCTTGCGGCTGAGCTGCTTGACCGCGGATCGCTGCTCCTCGGTGGCGAGGGTGACGACTGTGCCCTCGGCGCCGGCGCGCGCCGTGCGTCCCGAGCGGTGGAGATACGCCTTGTGCTCGACCGGCGGGTCGGCGTGGATCACCAGCGACACGTCGTCGACGTGGATGCCCCGCGCCGCGATGTCGGTCGCGACCAGCGCGGTCGCGCGTCCCTCGCTGAACGCCGCGAGGTTCCGCGTCCGAGCGTTCTGCGCGAGGTTGCCGTGCATCTCGACGGCGGCCACTCCCGCTGCGTTGAGCTGGCGGGTCAACTGCTTGGCGCGGCTCTTGGTGCGGGTGAACACCATCGTGCGGCCGGGAGCGGAGGTGAGGTCGACGAGCACCGCGAGGCGGTCACCGTTGGTGACGTGCAACACGTGATGGGTCATCGTGTCGACCTGCGACTGCTCCGAGTCGACGCTGTGCGTGACCGGGTCGGTCAGGTAGCGCTTCACGAGCACGTCGATGCCGTTGTCGAGCGTCGCCGAGAACAACATGCGCTGACCTGAGCGCGGCGTGCGGTCCAGCAACTTCTTGACGACCGGCAGGAACCCGAGGTCGGCCATGTGGTCGGCCTCGTCGAGCACGGTGATCTCGACTGCGTCGAGCACCACATGACGCGACCCCATCAGGTCGTCGAGTCGGCCGGGGCAGGCGATGACGATGTCGACGCCGTTGCGGAGCTTGCTGATCTGCGGGCCGTGGCCGACGCCGCCGAACACCGTCATCGACGTGATGCCGAGAGGCCGAGCGAGCGGCTCGATCGCTGCGTGGATCTGGCTCACCAACTCGCGTGTCGGTGCGAGGATCAGTGCGCGGGGATGCGCGGGACGGCGTGGCGTGCTCGACGCGGCGAGGCGCGTCAGCATGGGCAGCACGAACGCCAGGGTCTTGCCCGAGCCGGTGCGGCCGCGGCCGAGCACGTCGCGACCTGCGAGCGAGTCGGGCAGCGTGGCGGTCTGGATGGGGAACGGCTGGTTGATGCCGCTCCGGTCGAGGACGTCGCAGAGCGCGGCGGGGACGCCGAGTTCGGCGAAGCCGATGGATGCTGCTGTGGGCGTCGCAGTGGACGCCGTTGTGGATGCGTCGACGGATGTGTCGACGGGCAGCACCGATCGGTGCTGCGGGCGGGGGGCCGCCATGATGTTCTCCTTGATGTGAGCTCCGCTGACACGGCATCGACGCACTCGCCCAGAGGACGAAGGTCGGATGAAGCGGCTCAACGGTGGGCAACCCGGAAGTGGGCTGACGGTTTACCGTACCCGCATGCGTTCGTCGAGCGTCGCATCGGCGCGGCGGTCACTTGTCACTCTCATCGTCTCGAGGCTCCTGACCTCGACAGCGAACCTCGTCGCGGACGAGACTTCTGCGGTCGTCCCGACGGTCGGGC
>JAYTFP010000365.1:0-7230 GCA_043734285.1 Acidimicrobiaceae bacterium | reverse complement strand
GTCTGGCCCGACCGCAACGCGAAGATGCCGTGGGACGCGGTCGCGCTCGGAAAGAGCGAGCCGTAGAGCTCGAGGTCGACGGGCAGCAGCGCCGCGGGCAGGTCGTTGTCGAGGAGGCCGACGAACATCCCGTCGGGCAACACGCCTCCCGCTTCGAGATGGATGGCGAGCATCTCGATCAGACCGCGCGCCGCGACGGGCTGTAATCCGAAGATCACGATCTCGGGATGCGAGAACGTCGCCTCGAATCCGATGGTGTAGGTGTAGCCGGGTTGCGGGGGATCCTCGACCGCGGCGACGGGCTCGGCGCACCAGCCCTGCGTCTCGACGACCCATTTGATCTTGTCGTCGTGCTCCATGTCACGGTCGGGGAAGACCTCGTCGTGCACGCTTGCGTCCGGCATCGGTGCCGAGGCTAGCCATGATCCCGGGGTCGGTCGTCGCCGAACCGCGGTCAGGTTGGAGTCGGTTGCGGCAACAGGAGGGCCTGGCGGAGCACGTCGACTTGCTCCGGCACGACCCGCCACCACACCCATCGTCCCCGCTTCTCACCTTCGATGAGGCCGGCCTCGACCAACAGAGTGGTGTGGTGGCTGACGGTCGGCTGCGATTTGCCGAGCGGTGCCGTGAGATCGCACGAGCAGATCTCGCCGGCTGCCGCGATCATGCTGAGGAGGCGCAGCCGCACCGGGTCACCCAATGCCGCGAACCGACGCGCCATCTCGGCGGCTTGGTCCTGACTGATCGGCGCGACGAGTGCTGATGTGCAGCAGGCCTCGTGTTTTGTGTCTGCAGTCGCGCGTGCGGCCATGGATCTCGGGCTTTCACATTGACAATCATCGATGGATAGACGATGGTTGGTCCATCGACCGTTACCAATCTATCAGTGAGGTCAGCCAAGTGTCCCGTGTTCAGCTCGCTCTCAACGTCGCCGATCTCGACCAGGCGATCGAGTTCTACTCCAAGCTCTTCGCCACCCAGCCCGCCAAGGTCCGCGAGGGGTACGCCAACTTCGCGATCGCCGAGCCGCCGTTGAAGCTGGTGCTCATCGAGGGCGCGGGTGAGCCCGGCTCGCTCAACCACCTCGGTGTCGAAGTCGCGTCGATCGACGAGGTGGCTGCGGCCACCACCCGGTTGGCTGGCGAAGGTCTGGCAACCGCCACCGAGGATCAGGTGGCGTGTTGCTTCGCGGTGCAGGACAAGGTTTGGGTCGACGCGCCTGACGGCGAGCCGTGGGAGATCTACACGGTGCTCGCCGATGTCGAGATGCCGGCGGGTGAACTGCGCAGTGTCGAGCCCGGTGGTGACGCGACGTGCTGCACCTCGGCGCCAGCCTCTGCGGCCAGCTGCTGCTGACCACGACGTGACCGACACCTCTCCGATATTGACCGAACTCGAGATCGGGGTTCCCCCGTTCTCACTCGGCCGTCGGCTGACAGTCGAGCTCGTCGGCACGGCGTTCCTCGTTGTCGTCGTGGTCGGATCCGGCATTGCCGCCCAGCGACTGTCGACAGACCGCGGCCTGCAGCTGCTCGAGAATTCCATCGCCACGGGCGCAGGACTCATCGCCTTGATCCTGGCATTCGGACAGGTCTCGGGCGCTCGATTCAATCCCGTTGTCACCCTGGCTGCGGTAGCGGATGGTGACCTCCGCGTTGGAGACGCGGTGCCGGAGGTGGTCGTTCAGGTTGCGGGTGGGATCGTCGGAACCATCACGGCCAACCTGATGTTCGCCCTGCCGGCCGTCACCTGGTCGACCCACGTTCGATCGTCGGGGTCACTGTGGCTGGCAGAGGTCGTCGCCACCTTCGGCCTCCTCACGGTCATTCTGGGCGTAGTCAGGTCGAAGCGGGCAGAGATGGTGCCATTCGCCGTCGGCGGCTACATCGCCGCGGCCTATTGGTTCACCTCGAGCACCAGCTTCGCCAACCCGGCGGTCACCATCGCGAGGATGTTCAGCAACACCTTCGCCGGCATCAAGCCCACTTCGGTCGCGGCGTTCGTTGTCGCGCAGCTGCTCGGCGCGGCGCTCGCTCTCGCGCTCGATCGCTACCTCCACGCAAGGAGCCAATCGACATGATATCCACCGTCCTCTTCGTCTGCGTGCACAACGCCGGTCGATCGCAGATGGCGCTCGGCTGGTTCAACGAACTTGCCGGTGATCGGGCCGTGGCATGGTCGGGCGGCAGCGTGCCGGGGTCCGAGGTGAACCCCGTCGCGATCGCCGCGATGGCCGAGGTCGGCATCGACATCGCCAAGGAGTTCCCCAAGCCGTGGACCGACGAAATCGTCGAGGCGGCCGATGTCGTCGTGACGATGGGTTGCGGCGACGCCTGCCCGTTCCATCCCGGCAAGCGCTATGAGGACTGGACGCTCGACGACCCGGCCGGTCAGGAGGTCGAGGCAGTTCGCCGCATCCGAGATGAGATCGAGCAGCACGTCCGTGGCCTGATGGCCAGCCTCGGCATCGCGGTCGGAGTCGATCAGGAATCGGCTGGCTGAATGATCTCGTGCAGCGCTCGACGGTCGATCTTCTGCATGGGAGTCATCGGAAGTTGGTCGATGATCACGAGCGCCTCGGGGAGCTTCCAGCGGGCGAGTCGTTCGCTCGCGGTGTCGCGTAGCTCGGCGAGCGACGGTGGGGCGTAGCCGTTTCTGACCACAACGACGGCGACACCAACCTCGCCCATGACCTCGTCGGCGCGCGGCGCGACCGCGATCTCGGCGATCGCCGGATGATCGGCGAGGACCGCCTCGACCTCGGCCGGATACACGTTGTACCCGCCGCGCACGTACATCTCGCGCCTGCGCCCGACCAGCTGCACGCAGCCTGCGGCAGGGCCCTCGGTGATGACGCGGGCGAGGTCGCCAGTGTGCAGCCAGCCGTTCCTCACGGCAGCCGCCGTCGCCGCGGGGTCTCGCCAGTAGCGGTCGAACATCGCCGGTGAGCGCAGCACCAGTTCGCCGACCTCGCCCGGTGTCACCGGTTGGTTGTCGTCGTCGCGGATGTCGATCTCGACGCCGGGACGTGGTCGTCCGATCGTGTGCAGGGCTTCCTCGTCGGGTGCGTCGAACGCGGTGCCGAGCCCGACGCCGCCCGACTCGGTCGACGAGTAGCGGATGGAATAGGCCGCGCCGAAGTGTTCACGCGCCTCGCGGACGAGCGCAGGCGGTGAGGCCGCACCGCCTGCGATGATGGTCGTCACCGAGCTGACGTCGACCTCGTCGAGATGCGGCGACCGCAACATGAGCGCGAGCTGGGGAGCGACCACACCGAGCGAGGTGACTCGCTCGCGGGCGAGCAGGTCGAGCACGTCGTCGGCGCGCCACCGGTCGACGAGGAACGTCGTGATGCCGTGCTGCAGGTACCAGGGCAGCTTGGTCATGAAGCCGATGTGGGCGAAATGCGTCGAGGCGATCATCGGCCCGCCGCCGTCCCACTCGTCGACGGCCGGGCCGAGGTCGGCGAGCGCGATCGCCCTCAGTTGGCGCACGAGGAACAGAGCACCTTTCGGCAAGCCGGTCGTTCCCGAGGTGAAGACGATCGCGGCGGCTCGATCGTCGTCGGGCGGGATCGGCGATGGGGTCGGGCCACGGGGCCACGGCGCGGCGATGACGGCGCGCCGCAGATCGAGGCCGTCGAGCAGCCCTCCGACGCCGAGCACGAGGTCGGGATCGGCGATCTCGACGATGGCCGCCAGCTCGGCCGGCGAGAGCTTCGGGTTGACGCCCGCGGCGAGTGCGCCGAGTTTCGACAGCGCGGCGTAGGCGACGGCGTAGTCGAACCCCGACGGCAGCACGAGGCACACGACGCTTCCGGCACCGATTCCGTGGTGCATCGCCAGGCCACCCGCCAGTTGATCCGACAGTCGGTCGAGCTCGGCGTAGGTCAGCGCCGCGCCGCTGGGGTCGACGAAGCACGGTCGGTCCCCGAACCGCCGTGCGGCCTCGCGTACGACGTCGTCGAGCATCTCGGGGCGCGAGCGTAATGTCGCCGCATGACCGTGACTCCCGAGACAGTGCGCTTGACCGATCGCGTGGCCGTGGTGACCGGAGCAGCGCGGGGGATCGGCGAGGCGACTGCGTTGACCCTGGCCCGGTTCGGCGCGCACCTCGCGCTCGTCGACAAGCTCGGTGACGAGTTGGCCGCGACCGTCGCTGCGGTCGAGGCGCTGGGCATTCGTTGCGTCAGTGTGGTGGGCGACGTGCGTGACCAGGCGGTGGTCGATGCGTTGATCGCGACGACCGTCGAGGCGTACGGGCATGTCGACATCCTCGTGAACAACGCGGGCGGCGGGTTCTGGGCGAAGTTCATGGACGTCACCCCGGGCGGACAGCGCGCGCTCCTCGACGAGAACTTCTCGCAGGTCGCGTCGTGCATCCGTGCCGCGGTGCCGCACATGACGAACGGCGGATCGATCGTGAATGTGACCTCGATCGAGGCGCACCGGGCCGGCCCCGGATTCGGCGTGTACTCGGCGATGAAGGCTGCAGTCGAGAACCTCTCGAAGACGCTTGCGCTCGAGCTGGCGCCGTTGAGGATCAGGGTGAACTGCGTCGCGCCCGACATGATCCCCACGCCCGGTGACGCCGATCTCGCCGAGGCGTCCGCGGCGCTGATGGACCTGACCTACGCCTCACAACCGATGCTCGACGACGGCACCGCCGACGACGCGGCCGCGGCGATCGCCTTCCTCGCCGGCGACCTCAGCAGGTTCGTGACGGGCTCGACCATCCACCTCGACGGCGGCACGTTCGCCGCGTCTGGATGGCGCCGCCGCGCTTCCGACGACGCCTACCTCCTCTGACCTTCAGGGGGCTTCGAGGGCCTTGTCGGTGCAGCCGTTCGCGGTAGCCACCGGATTGCAGCGCGCCTGCGCGGGCGTCGCGAAGGTGACGACGTAGCCGTTCGAGGCCTCGGGCTCGCCGGGCGGGAAGTCGGTCGACACGATCTGCGCGCCCGAGGCGAGTGCGGTCGTGCGGTGTGCCGGATCGTTGGCCTTCGCCTCGGCCAGGTCGGCATCCGCTCGCGTGCGGATGATGTAGCCGGCCCTCACGAGCGCCGCGATCCGTGATCCGTCGCCGGGGTCGTTCACCTTGATCACCGCCGCGTCGTCGTGACCCTGGCCGGAACTGGTGAACAAGACGCGACCCTTCAGCGACGGGTGCCCCTCGAGGTAGACGTCGCGGTGGCTGTCCTCGTTGTCCATGTAGAAGAGGAATCGGCCGCGCGACTTCTCGAGGGTCGGCCAACCCGTCGAGGTGACGGCCTCGCGCAACGTCGCCGCGGAACCGCGCACGTCATCGGGCGTGACGAGCTGCTCGGGCTGGAAGACACTGCGGATCTCCGCGTCGAGCGCGTCGAGCTGCGCGGCGCCGATCTTGACCACCTTGGTGTAGTCGAGCGGCTTCGGCAGCGGGTCGTCCTTCAACTCGATGTCGATGCTGATCGGCACGTGGTCGCGGTGCGCGTCGGACCACGCCTTCAGCGTCTGGAGGCACGAGATGAACGGCTCACACGTCGAGATGTAGTCGATGTCGACGATGTGGAACACCTTGAAACCGGGCTTGTCCATCGCCACGGGCTTCGGGGCATCGGGAACGGTGAGGAGCTTCGGCGCGAGGGGCTCGGAGAAGAGTCCGCCGTCGGGATCGGCCCACACGTCGAGCTCGAAGCTCCGCACGCCGCGGTCGAGCTGCTCGGTGAGCGGGGCGTGCGTGTAGGCGAGTGAGTCGATGTCGCCGAGGCCCTTGGCGGCGTCGCCGAACGCTGCGACCGCCTTCTTCTCGGCGGCGAACAGCGACGGCGCCGGGGCGACGTGGTAGCTGTTGTGCGTGCCGATCACTTGGATCTGGTTCATCCGCACCGTCAGGTCGGGGTTCGCCGGCGACGTCTGCCCGTTGCCCTTGTCGGTGCCGCACGCGACCAGCAACAGCGCCATCGTCGCAACCGACGCGGCGATCCATCCGAGAGACCCACGCATCATCGAACCCGCCCCCGTCGTTGGTATGGCCAGAGATTACCGACGGATGACTTCAGGTGGGATGCCGAGGCGCCGAAGACACTCGGCGGAGGTCACGATGCAGCGAGCACGCGCACGGATACGAACACGGGCACGAACAACGACAGGGATCATCGGCGTCCTGATGGGGGTCACATTGATCGCCGCGGCCTGCGATCCGGCGCCGGGGTCGATGCCCGTCACCGTCGATCCGTCGGGCGGCACGGGGCCGCGCCTGACCGTGCCGGCCATTCCGTTGCCCGCCGCGTCGTCATGGACGGTCAGCGCGGACGCGCTCGCGAAGGTGCCGTGCACCCGATGCGCCGTCGATCCTCAGCATCCCGACTCGCCGCGGTTCTTCTACGGCGACCTCCCGCTCGGCACGGTCGACGCGCTCATGAGTGGCCATTGGGCCGACGGCAGTCCGGTCGACGTCCGCCAGGCGCTGGGCAACATGTTCGTGTCCGGCTACTTCGGCGGCATCTACCTGCGCGGCAGCCTCGGATCGGCCGGCGTCGACGCGTCGTCGATTCCGATGAAGACATTGCTCGACACGCTCGGTTCGGGTGTGCAATCGGTGTTCGACGCGCTCGCCACGTCGTTGGTGCACACCGCGACCGCGGGTACCGATGCCGAAGTCCGTTCGGCCTCGACCGGCTGGTCGGTCGGATTCGCGGCCGTACACGGCTACAACCGAGGGTACCTCGACGTGGCGCTCGCCAATCCGCCGTCCGGTCTCGCGTCGGCGACCGGCTCGCTCACGTGCGCGTCGCAGTTCGACTGCCGTTCGGCATCGCTACCGCTCGGCGCGCTCGACACACTCGCGCCCACGCTGTCTCACCTCTCGCATCCCGACTCGCTCGAGTGGTTGGCCGCCGGCCAGGGCCTGCCGACGATCGCCAACGCGACATCGGCGTCGGGGCACGACGTGTGGACACACCTGTTGGCGGGAGCAGCCTTCGACGCGAACGCCTACCGGGCGATCATCGACTTCTCGGTCGGCTTCCTCGAGATCAATCAGGCCGCGCTGCTCGCCGACGTCGAGGGCGCGATCGGCAACGTGGCGATCGGTCGCCGCGGACTGCAGATCAGCGCAGCGCTGTTGGTCTGGGCCGGCTCGTACTTCATGGGGCTCGCGTCGTCGTTGCCGAACGACCGCCTGCCGAGCATCACCTGCCCGACCTGAGCCGAGTCGAGCGAGCGCTCGCTCAGTGCTCGGCGAGCCAGG
>JAYTFP010000364.1:0-3483 GCA_043734285.1 Acidimicrobiaceae bacterium | reverse complement strand
ATACTCCAGCACGGCGAAGTGCAGGGCCGCGAAGAACAGGACCGGACGCCACTGACCCGCGCGGGCACTCGTCATCACCTCGAGGAGTGATCGATCCTCCGACATCGCCACGCTGATCGACCGGTACAGCGGCAGATCCTTGGTATCGGCCTCGCCGAAGTCGCGGAACCATCCGGCGAGTCGGTCGAGATCGACCCAGCCGCGTTCGCCGTCGGGCGTCGCCGTCATCGCCTCATTCAAAGATGGGCAGCAGCAGACGGCAAGTCGTCGAAGCGCAGGTGGTTCGCGGCCCGTCGGAGCAGCGGCTCGGCCACGTTCCATCGGGCGCCGGCCGTTCGACGGTCGTCGTGTCCGCAACTCGCGCCGGCCATCTCGAGCAGGTCGAGCCGTCCGTGTGCCGCCTCGATGAGAGTCTGGACGGCATGCTCGGTCGGTGTCTCGAGCGCAATGAGCTGGAGGGCGAAGCCGATCAGGTGGTGTGTGCGACGCTCGGCGATGCGAGCGGTCCGTGGACGCTGGTCGCTGCCGGTCGCGTTGCGACGGAACTCGGGCGTGGTGTGCAGCCGCACGGCCAGGGTCGAGATCGACCGCATCGATCGGGCGAGCGTCGAGTCGGGCGTCGCCGCCGCGAAGCCCTGGAAGTCGACCGGGTGATAGGCATGACGCCGGTAGCAGACGCGCTTGGCGATCGCGATGAGCTCGATGTCGAAGATCGAGTCGTCGCCGCGCAGGTACGGCAGGGTCGCCTCGAGCGTCTCGCGGGTGAGCACGATCATGCCGGCGCGGTTGCCGTCGAACGCGGGGTCGATCGCCTGGTTCACGAGGCCGCGGAGCGCCCGGTCGGAGCGCACCGCGCCTGAGTTCCCGCGCAATGCATCACGACCGATGTGGCGAACGCCGACGGCGAGGTCCCAGGCGTTGCGGCAGAACTCCACGAGCGGGGTCAGCCCGGCAGGGTTGCAACTCATCGAGTTGTTGAACACCGCGACGTACTTACCGCGCGCGGCGGCGAGTCCGTCGTGGATCAGATTCGTCGTGGCGCCCGACGACTGCGGGCGATCGACCACGGCGACGTGGGGGTGGACCGCGCTGAGGTCTGCGAACGATCCGTGGATCTCGACGTCGGCCACGATGAGGATCTCGTAGCTGTCGCCGGCTGCCTCGAGGGTGTCGACGAACTGCGGGACGAGCGACCAGATCCGCACCGGGTCGGTGGTGCAGGGGAGGATGACCGAGACGTCGGGCTGGGTGTCATTGTGAGAGCTCACCCTCCTTCTATCGGCCTGTCGTAGCGTGTCCGTAGGTTTTCGAGTGGAGGCGGAAAATGGCGGCGGTCATACCCAACGGTGAGCTCGTGTGGGGGCTGCAGTTGCCGATCCAGTCGCAGAGCGGGATCTTCGTCCAGCCGTGGGAGGCCCAGGCCGGGCCCGACGATCTCGCCGCTGTGGCCCGGGCCTGCGACGGCGCCGGGGCCTTCTACGTCGGGGTCTGCGACCACGTGGCGATTCCCCGGCCGCTCGACCAGACGATGGGGGCCACCTGGTACGACACCGTGGCCACGCTCGGCTGGTTGGCCGCGCAGACCACTCGGGTCCACCTGCTCAGCCACGTCCTGGTCGTGACCTACCGCCATCCGCTGATCACCGCGAAGGCCTTCAGCACGCTCGATCTCCTGTCGGGCGGTCGCGCGATCCTCGGTGTCGGGGCGGGCCACGTCGAGGGTGAGTTCGACCTGCTCGACGCCGACTTCGACTCGCGGGGCCCGGCCCTCGACGAGGCGCTCGACCTCATCGTCGAGGCCTTCCGCTCGGGCGAGTACGGCGATGCGCTGGTGGCGCCCCGCTCGCCCCGCGAGGGCGGTCCTCCGATCTGGGTCGGGGGCTCGTCGGGTCCGGCGATGCGTCGCGCCGCTCGGGTGGGCGACGGTTGGCTGCCGCAGGGCCCGCCGAAGATGGGCATGCGTGCGGCGATCGAGTCGCTCAAGGCGGAACGCGTTCGCCTTCACGGCGCTGAGACCGGCTTCGACATCGGAATGAACACCGAACCGATCTGGATCGGCGAACCCGACTGGGATGTCGGCGAGCACACGCTGAGCGGTCCGCCCGAGGTGATCGTCGCGCGTCTGCAGCGCTACCGCTCGCTCGGCGCGTCGCAGATGCAGGTGCGGTTCGTGTCGCGTAGTCGGCCCGAACTCGTCGAGCAGATCGAACGGTTCGGCGCCGAGGTCTGGCCAGCGGTCACCGCGTCGTGACGAGGTGTACTCAGTCGCGGAGGCGCGCGCGCAGCGCCGCGTTCTCCTCGTCGAGGTCGTGCAGCCGCCGCGCCGTTGCCAGCAGCAGGTTCTTGGTGAGGTGGGGCGAGTCGTCGAGCAACGTCTGGAACGCGCGCCGGTCGATCACCTGGATCCGCAACTCGGTCGACGCCGTAACCGTCGCGTTGCGCGGTTGCTCGTCGAGCAACGCGAGTTCGCCGAAGTGTGAACCCGGCCCGAGGGTCGCGATCTCGGTGCCGTCGCGTTCGACCGATGCGGTGCCGTCGACGATCACGACGAACTCTCTGCCGGCCTCGCCCTCTCGGACGAGCACGCGCCCGGCAGCGACCGTCAGTTCGTCGGCCATCGAGTCGATCTCCACAAGCTCCTCGTCGGTGCACGCGGCGAACAGCGGGAGGCCCCGTAGGGTCGCAAGAAGATCTGGATGTCGGCTCACGTCCGCACACTACCGAGAGGCACCATCATGGTGAAGCTGTTCGCCTTCCTGTATCGCCGTGACGGGATGTCGCACGACGAGTTCCTCGATCACTGGCGCGACCACCACGGCCCCTTGATCGCCGGCACCGAGACGCTTGCCCGTCACATCGTGCGGTACGAGCAGCACCCGCGGCACAGCTCGAGTTCCTTGTCGGGCACCGAGGGATGCGACGGGGTGACCGTGCAGTGGATGGAGTCGCTCGACAGCTTCCGGGCATTCATCTCCGAACCCGACTACGCAGCGGTCCTCGCCCCCGACGAGCAGCGGTTCCTCGACATGTCGAAGGTGACGTTCGTGATCTGCGACGAGGCGAACGTGGTGATCGGCGGCTCCGGTGAGTGACGCGCTCGCGGGACGAGTTGCTGTGGTCACGGGCGGTGCATCGGGCATCGGCGCGGCGACTGCGACGATGCTCGAGGCGGCGGGCGCGTCGGTGGTGATTGCCGATCGCGACGCGGAACGGTCGGTCGACGTGTCGGTCGAGGAACAGGTGTCGGCGTTCATGGCATCGACCATCGCCGAATTCGGACGTCTCGACATCCTCGTCAACGCGGCCGGCGTGTCGGGCACCTACAGCTCGCTCGCCGATCTCCCAGTCGCCGCCTTCGACGCGACGATGGCGGTGAACGTGCGCGGCACGTTCCTGTGTATGCGCGCCGCTTTGCCGCACCTCGTCGACGCCGGTGGACACGCGGCAGTGGTCAACGTCAGTTCGGGTGCCGGCGTGCGCGGC
>JAYTFP010000363.1:0-17260 GCA_043734285.1 Acidimicrobiaceae bacterium | reverse complement strand
GTCACGCGCGCCCACGTTACAAGCAGGTCTGACGGTCCGTCAGATGGCGAGGGGGCGGCGAGTAGCCTTGACGACGCTCTCCAGGAGGCTCCCGTGATCGTCGTCAACCCGTACGCTGCCGACACGATCCTGCTCCTCGCGCGGCTCGGGCTGGGACTGACGCTCGCCGCGCACGGCTACGGCAAGTTCTTCCGCGGCGGAAAGATCGCCGGCACCGCCCGCTGGTTCGACAGCATGGGGATGCGACCCGGCAAGATGCACGCGCTGCTCGCTGCGACGACCGAATTCGGCGGCGGGCTGATGATGGCCGCCGGGTTGCTCACGCCGCTGGTCGGCGCCGCGTTCGTGGGGCTGATGATCGTCGCCGGATACACCGACCACCGCAAGAACGGCTTCTTCATCGTCAAGCAGGGCTGGGAGTACAACTGGATCATCGCCCTGTTCGCGGTGATGATCTCCACGCTCGGCCCACGCCGCTGGTCGCTCGACAACGCCATCGGCGTGCAGCGCCACTTCTACGACTGGTTCGGTCACGATTGCTACGGGTGGGCCGGGTTGCTGATCAGCTCCGTCGTCGGCATCGTCGCCGGTGTCGGCACGCTGGTCGTGTTCTACCGGCCGCCCCCGGACGACGCCTGAGAGGGCGAGCGGCGATCTCTCAGGCGCGATGCCGGTCGCGCCGATGCGTTGTGTGGGGAACACCGACAACGCGCAGAGGCATTCACGTCATGGCATCACGCTCACCCGGCCACGCGGCCGATCTGACGGCACGCACGCGGGCTGGCAGGCCCGAATCGACACGAGCCGAATCGACACGAGCCGAATCGATCGAGACCGTGGCGTCGAGCCTGGGTCGCGTCGGCATCCTGCTCGCCGCCGACCGCGTCGAGCTCTGGCGCCTGAGCGACCGCACACATGTCGTCCTCCAGGCCTCCTGGCAGGCCGCGGGATCGGTCACCTCGGTCGAGTCGTCAACCGCTCGTTCGGACCAACTCGAGGTCGCCTGGTTCCCGTGGGGGCTCGGCAACGTCAGGCCCCACGAGTACCTGTTCGTCCGCAATGCCGGGCCACTGCCCACGCGAGCTCGCGGTTCGCAGTCGATGGCGGACGCCTCCGTCGGATCCAGCCTCCACGTGCCACTCGTGTCGAGCGAGGGACCGGCGGGCGCGCTCTGCGCGATGTGGACCGAGGAACGCGAAGGATGGCCGTTCGAGAAGTTGGCGAAGTTGACGGAGATCGGGCTGTCAGCCCTCGACCTCGCCGGGTGAGCCTGCGCAGAGAGGCGGCGGGCTCCATGAGACAGCTCCGGGTCGGCGAAGCCGACGGGTATTCCGCAACTGTTGGTGCTGGCCTAATCGCTCGATCCCGTCCCGACCCCGACGATCTCGTCGGGCGGGTCGCCCTCGGTCTCGTCGTCGTCCTCCGAGATGAGGGCGTTGTCCACGAGTTCGTGGCGGTGGACATATGACGACACGAACGCCTGGATGATGGCGGCCGCCGGCAGTGCCAGCAACGCGCCGACCGGGCCGAGGATCCCCGCGCCGGCGAGCGCCGAGCCGAACGCGACGGCCGGATGGATTGCCATCGTCTTCGACGAGATGCGCGGCGCCAGCACGTAGATCTCGACCTGCTGGAAGACGATGAGGTAGCCGAGCACCCACAGGGCCCGCGCCGGATCATTCAGCAGCGCGATCAACAGCGGCAGGGTGCCACCGATGTAGGTACCGATGACAGGAACGAACTGCGCGACCACTCCGGCCCAGACCGCGAGCGCGAGCGGTGACGGGAGGCCGATGATGCTGAAGGCGATCGTCCCGCACACCGTCGTGACCGTCGCGAGGAGGATCCGCGAGTACAAGTAGCCGCCGGTCTTGCGGATCGCGATCTCCCAGAGGCTGAGCACCAGCCGTTGCCGGGCGGGCGGCAGGAGCGAGCAGATGTTGCGCCGCAGCTTCGGTCCCTCGGCGACCAGGTAGAACGAGAAGAGGGCGACGGTGAACCCGTGGAAGATCACGGTGAGCACCGAGCCGGTGACCGAGAGCACGCGGCTGCCGACGTCGCTCGCGGTGTTCGCGAAGCCGCCCTGGTACCGCTTGATCTGATTGATGATCGAGTCGGTCGTGATGTGCGTGTTGAAGCGCCCGTTGACCCAGTTGGTCGCCTTGCGGATGTGGTTCGGTGCATCGTCGATGAGCGTGCTGATCTGCTGCACCACGAGATTGACGACGACGAAGACGAGCAGTCCGCCGACCACCGCGATCAGGATGAAGACGACGCCGGTCGCCGCGCCGCGGCGCCAGCCCCGGTCGGCGAGCCAGTCGACCGCGGGCTCGACCGCGAACGACACGAAGAAGGCCACCACGACGATGACGATCAGGTCGCTCAGCCTCGTGAACAACGCCCGAGCGACGGCGTATCCCACGAACGCGAGTACCACGTACAGGACGGCGCGGGGGAACCACCGCGGCACGCGGCGGTCGTTCCATTCCCACGGGGCGACGACGGGTTCGCGAACGCCGGTGACCGGACCCGCCTCGTCGACCATGGATCTCACGGTGCCACGCCGCCGCACCGCTGCGGTGGACCCCGAGAGCGTGCGCCGAGAGGCGCCACGCTCCATCAGGAGAGCGCCGTGTCGGCGGACCCGGCCGTCAGGCCCCGCCGAACATCATCATCCACTGCTCCGCTGTCTTCGGCTTGAACACGATGTTGTGCGCCCGCGTCTCGGCCATCGACGCCGAGCTCGCGGGCGAGTACTGGTGCCCCGGGAACAACACCGTGTCGTCGGGTACTGCGGCGAGACGTTGCGTCAGGCTGAGGTAGAGCTCCTCGGGATCGCCGCCGGGCAGATCGGTCCGGCCGCAGCCGTCGAGGAAGAGGGTGTCACCGGCGACGAGGCAGCCGCCCGCCATGAAGCACTGACTGCCGGGCGTGTGCCCTGGCGTGTGGATGAGCGTGATCGGCACCTCGCCGACCGTCACCACGTCGCCGGAGGAGTGCGCGACGAGATCGGTCTCGGCGCAACCGGTGACCCGCAGCACCCACGGCACCTCGTCGGCCTGCACGTGGATGGGGACGGGATTGATCTCGAGCAAGCGTTCGACGCCCTCGATCGCGAAGCCCATCATGTCGCCGCCGCAATGATCCGGGTGATAGTGGGTGATGAGCGCCCCGGTCAGCCGCATGCCGTCGGCCTCGGCGACCGCGACCAGTCCGGCGACGTCGTACGCGGGGTCGACGACGACACATTCGTTGGTCGCCCGATCACCGATGAGGTAACAGAAGTTCACCATCTGCTGCGCGATCCGATCGGTGACTGCGAAGTCGCGACCGGCGAGCAACTGGCGGAAGTAGAAGCGGTCGTCCATCAGGTGAGTCTGTCATCCGCTCGACCCCTCACCGTCGTGATGGAGCCACTCCCACAACACCCGCCGGTAGGCATCGTCGTAGACCTCGTAGTCGCGGCGGAGCGGATCACCCGGCCACGCCCGATCGAGCAGCTCGAACGGCAACAGCGGATCGGCCTGCAGATGGCGCAGCACGGCCGCCGACAGCACGAACCCGGGAGCGAGTGCAGTCGCGTCGCCCTCGTCGAGGCGTCGACGGATCGGGTCGAGCGCGCGACGCAGTTCGTGGCCTCGACGGCTCCAGTCGTCGAGGTCCCACAACGACGCCGCGAGCTGAGCGTCGTCACCGTCGGGATTCGCGACGAACCAGGCGCACTGCGCCGACGCCTCGGACCGCGCTGCGGGCATGCGGTCGGCGGGAAGATTGTCGGGTCGCAGCCATACGCCCTCGCGCTGGTTCGCGAACCGCAGCCGCTCCATCGCACGGCGGAACATTGCGCGATCCGACGAGCTGCGAGTCTCCGCGGTCACCACCGCGAGGCGCCACCGTCCGTTCCACAGCTCCGACGTGCCAACGCGGCTCTCCCCCTGTCGTTGCTGGCGGGCCACCAGATCGCCGCTGAGTTGGTAGTGGGCGTCGCCGACCACGGTCAGCTCGCCGCGCTGCACCATGCGCGTCAACGCGGTGCGGACCGTTCCCTCGCCGATGCCGAACAGCCGGCCCACCGCGACGAGCCGCCGCGCCGACATGCGGGGCGGCTCGGTGCCGAGCAGCGTCGACAGCACGACCGACCGGGCGTTCAACGGTCTCTCGGCATCGATCACGCCGCACTGTATCCGACTCGTCGCCGACTATTACACTCTTGTCACGACTGTGGCTGATCTGTAAGATGGCGGCGTGGACATCGTCGCGGCAACCTCGATGACACCTGATCCATCGGCGCTGCCCGACGTGCTGCCCAGCCGCACGTTGGGCGAGCACGGTCGGCCGCTCGACGGTTTGCGTGTCGAGCTGTACCGGCGCCACGACGTGCGCAACGCGTTCAACGTCGTCGGCGTCTGGCTCCAGTCCGTCGGAGTGATCACCGTGGCCCTCTGGCTGCACAACCCCATCGGCTGGGTCGTCGCCTTCTTCCTCATGGGTCGGGCCCACGCCCTGTTCGCGATCCTCGGCCACGAGGCGGCGCACCGACTGCTGTTCAACAACCGCAAGATCAACGATTTCGTCGGCGCCTGGCTCGTCGCCTATCCGACGTTCCTGCCCATCGACCTCTATCGACGCGGTCACATGGCGCACCACAAAGACGAGTTCGGTCCGAACGAGCCCGACATGCAGCTCTACAACGGCTATCCGATCGCTCGCGAGTCGTGGCATCGCAAGCTCCGTCGCGATGCGTTCGGCAACTCGGGTTGGAAGAACTTGAAGGCGCTGCTGCTCGCAGTGAAGAGCACGGTGGGCCGTCCGGTCGCGCTGCGGATCCTCTCGTGGCAAGTCGTGTTGTTCGTCGGCTTCACGATCGCCGGCTACCCGCTCGCCTATCCGCTCCTGTGGCTCGCCCCGTGGATGACCGTCTGGCGGGTCCTCAATCGGCTCCGCTCGATCGCCGAGCACGGCGGCGCCCAGCGTTCGTCCGACCGACGGCTCACCACCCACCACGTTCGCCAGTCGTGGATCGCCCGTTTCTGGATGGTGCCGTACAACACCGGCTGGCACCTCGCCCACCACGTCGACATCGGCGTGCCGTTCCAGAATCTGCCCCGCTTGCACGACGAACTCGTGCGGGCCGGATGGGTGACGCCGGGATACGTGTACCCGAACTATCGAGCGCTCTGGAAACGCGCGTCGTCGGGCGCGCCTCGGCCCGCCGCCTGAGCCCTCAATCAATGGCCACGGCAGATTTGGAGGAGTTGGTCCTCCTTGACAAGGAAGCGCTCCGCGCCTGGTTGCTCGACCACCACACGACATCACCCGGCGTGTGGCTCGCCCTCACCAAGAAGGGCGGCACCGTCACCACGCTGACCTGGCAACAGGCGGTCGACGAAGCGCTGTGCGTCGGCTGGATCGACGGGCAGACCCGCAAGCGTGATCACGGGACGTCGTGGATCCGGTTCACGCCGCGTGGCGTCCGAAGCTCATGGTCACAGCGCAACGTCGGCCACATCGCTCGTTTGGAGACCGAGGGGCGAATGCTGCCCGCGGGCCGCGCCGCGGTTGACGCCGCCAAAGCCGACGGTCGATGGCGCGCTGCCTACCCACCTCAGTCCGAGGCCGCGGTGCCGGCCGACCTTGCGCTCGCGATCGCTGCCGACCCGGCGGCTCAAGCCATGTTCGAGGTCCTCACCAAGACCAATCGCTTCGCTCTGATCCACCGTCTCAATTCGGTGAAACGCGAGGACACCCGCTCGCGCAAGATCGGCGAGTTCGTCGCGATGCTCGCCCGCCACGAGACGATCCACCCCCAGAAGGCGAGGCCTGCGGAGCCGCCCGAGCCCCGGTGACTACGCAGTCGCTTCGAACGCCGCGTGCAACGCGGCGAGCGCGAGTTCGACCTCGTGCTCGCTGACGATCAACGGCGGCATGAACCGGATCACCTGGCCGTAAGTGCCCGCGTTCATCAGCAGTACCCGCGAGTGATCGCGGCAGTGAGCGATCACCGCCGCTGTGCGCGCGCCGTCGGGCTCGCCGGTCTCGGGATCGCGGAGCTCGACGGCGACCATCAGCCCCGGGCCACGCACGTCGGCGATGACCGGGTGACGCGCCGCGATCGCACGGAGGCCGTCACGGAGTTCGTCGCCACGAGCGACGACCGCGTCGAGGAACCCGGCCTCGGTGATCACGTCGATCGTCGCGAGCGCTGCAGCGCAACCGATCGGATTCCCGCCGTACGTCCCGCCGTGCGAGCCGGTCGGCCACCGCGCCATCAGGTCGGCGGAGGCGCCGATCGCGGCGAGCGGAAATCCCGACGCGATCCCCTTGGCCATGATCACCACGTCGGGCGCGACGCCCGCGGCATCGACGGCGAACATCGTGCCCGTGCGACCGAAGCCGCTCTGCACTTCGTCGACGACGAACAGGATGCCGTGCTCGCGACAGATCTCGGCGACGCCTGTGAGGAACCGCTCCGGCGCGGGGTCATAGCCACCTTCACCCAGCACGGGCTCGAGGATGACCGCCGCGGTCTCGCCGGGCGCTGTCTGCGAGGTGAGCAGATGTCGCAACGCTGCGAGACATTCGTCGACGCGTTCGTGGATGGTCCCTGCGCCGAGCGACCGTGGGAACGGTGCGACGAAGACTCCCGCCGGCAGGGGCGCGTAGCCCGCGCGATAACCCGTCTTCGACGTCGTCATCGCCATCGTCATGTGGGTGCGCCCGTGGAACGACCCCGAGAACACGATCACGTTCGGGCGGCCGGTCGCTTGCTTCGCGAGCTTCACCGCAGCCTCGGTCGCCTCGGCACCCGAATTGGTGAAGAAGAAGGTGTCGATCCCGCTCGGTGTGATGCCCGCAAGCCGCGATGCGAGCGGCTCGAGCAGGTCGTGGGTGTAGCAGTTCACCTGCGCGTGGATGAACCGCGCCGCCTGGGCCGCGATGGCGGCGACGACTTTCGGATGGCTGTGCCCCGTGCTGGTCACCGCGATGCCACTGGTGAAGTCGAGGTAACGGTCGCCGGCGACGGTGGTGATCCACGCACCGGCGCCCTCGGTCACGACGAGGTCGGTGACCTTGAACCACACCGGAGCCAGATGCGTCATGGGGCGACGATAGTTGCAGCCGCGATCCGCAGGCCGCCGGTAACCTCGCCGGATGACCGCTCACCTCGTCGCCCCGGGATCGCGCATCGGCTACCTCGGTCCGATCGGCACCTTCAGTGAGCAGGCGCTGCTGACGCAGCCCGATCTCGCGGCCGCCGAGCACGAGCCGTGGGGGTCGTTCGCCGAGATCCTCTTCGCTGTCGCGGACGGCGAGCTCGACTTCGGATTCGTCGCGGTCGAGAACGCCATCGAGGGAACGGTCAACGTCACGATGGACACCCTCGCGTTCGACGTCGACCTGCTGATCCAACGCGAAGTCGTGCTGCCGGTCGAGATGGACCTGATGTTGCGTCCCGGCACCGAACTCGCGTCGGTGAAGAAGGTCTCGTCGTTCCCCCACGCCTACGCGCAGTGCCGCACGTGGCTCCGAGCGAACCTGCCGGGCGTCGAACTCGTGCCCGCGGCATCGACCGCCGAGGCCGCCGAGGCTGTCGCGCTGTCGGCGGGCTCCGACACCGCGGCGATCGCGAACGCCCGCGCCGCCGAGGTCTACGGACTGACGATCGTCGCTTCCGACATCGAGGATCACCCCGAGAACGCGACCCGCTTCGTACTCGTGGGGCGCGAGGGTGTCCCGGCACCGACGGGTCACGACCGCAGCACGATCGTCGTATTCCAACGCGCCGACGCTCCGGGCTCGCTGCTCGCTGTCCTCCAGGAGTTCGCGGCCCGACAGATCAACCTGTCACTGCTGCTGTCGCGCCCGACCAAGACGGCACTCGGTGACTACTGCTTCCTGATCGATCTCGAAGGCCACATCGCCGACGAGGTCGTCGCCGACTGCCTTCGCTCGTTGAAGACGAAGCAGGCCGACGTGAAGTTCCTCGGCTCGTACCCCCGCGGCGACGCTGGCGGCACGCAGGCCCGCGACGAGGTCGACGCATCGGCACGCGATGCGAACGAATGGCTCAACGCCCTACGGAGCCAGATCCGGCCCTGAGCCCCCCGGCTCCAATCGCCGTAACAGGTCGGCCTCGACCCCTGGCCATTCGACCGGGAGGACCGAGTAGACCGCGGTGTCGCGGATCGACGACGGATCGACCAGATCACCCATGGCCGGCTGCGCGTTGCGCAAGACCCCCTCGAATGTGGCCCCCAGCTTCGCGATCGCACTCCTGCTCCGCTCGTTGCGGCGGTCGGTGCGGAACTGCACCCGACGCACGTGCCAGACGTCGAAGGCCTGTCGCATCAGCAGCAGCTTCGACTCGGGGTTGACCATGGTCCCCTGCATGTCGTCGGCATACCAGGTGCTGCCGATCTCGAGCACGTCCGGCGGGGCGTCCGGACGATCAGCATTCCAGCGTTCGATGGTCATGTAACGCGTCGAGCCGACAACGCGACCGTCGGCCGGGGTCACCACCGCGAACGGGATCTGCACACCGACGTCGGCAGCCTCGAGGGCGACGCTGATGTACTCCGCCACGTCGTCGAGACCGTCGGGCACGCGGGTCCAGCCGTAGTTGCGGCGGTCGACCCGAGCCGCATCCGCAAGCCCGGCCGCGTGCGCCAACGAGAGCGGTTCGAGTCGGACATGACGGCCGACGAGCAGGGGGGCGCGATCCACGGAGCCCAGTCTGCACAGTCGGCCCACGGTGCGGGTCGATCCCGGCACCCACAGGGCGCTCATGGCGGAAAGTGTGACATATTCGTAATATTCACCGCATCGTCCCTGCCTGATTTGCCATGTGCCCGCTAGTATGTGACGAATAGATGACGAACTTCGTCACGGAATGGGCCAGATGGCCCAAATCCGGCCTTCAGTTCTCTCGGCTCTCTTCCGATAGACAAACGACGGCCCACAAGATTGAGAGCTGAAGCCATGCATCGACGCCAACGACGAGCCACCTTCGCCGGACTGACCCTTGCAAGTCTCCTCACCGCCGCCTGTGCGCCCTCGAGCCCAGCGGTGAGCACGAACTCCACGACGACGAGCCCGACGGTCACCGTCGCACGTCACCATCGCCGCATCGCGATCAACGTGACCGCTCCGACCAGCACGACGATCGCACCCGCGACGACGGCCGCCCCCTCGACGACCACGACCGCTCCGGTCGTGAAGTTGCCCACGACGACGGCTCCCGCCGTCCAGACGCCGACCACCACGGCCCCCGCCGCATCGCTGCCCGCCGTCGGTGCACCCTCCGACGCCGGCCTCACCGTGGCCGCATCGAGCCTCAAGACCTGGACCGGTGCGACCACCATCACGCCGACCACCGCCGGTGTCGTGAACGGCGTCGTCGATGGCTACCTGTTCACGTCGACGATCCGGGTGAACGGCAACGTCACCTTCACCAACGACAAGTTCGCCTTCGTGGCGCCGTGGCACATCATCGTGCAGGGCACCGCCACGCCGGGCCCGGTCTTCTCGCACATCGAGGTCGACGGCCAGAACATGGGCAGCGGTAACGACGACAACGGCATCACCAACTCGAGCCGTGACAACGGGGGTGTGCAGGGCGTCACCGCGAGCCCCTTCACGCTCGATCGCAGCCACCTCCACCATCTCATCAACGGCACCCGCCTCGACTCGGGGGCGACGGTCACGAACACGCTGATCGACCATCTCTGGGTCTTCGGCGGCTCGCACACCGACGGCACCGAGATCTACTGCGGGTCGAACATCACCATCGACCACACCACGATCGATGCGACCGGATCGGGCACCAACGCTGCCATCGAGACCCAGGGCGACGCGGCCACCGGCGGCTTCTGCCCCGTCAGCAACCTCACCTTCAGCAATGACCTGTTCTCGGGCGGCTCGGCCACATGGCGCCTCGACGACAGCAGCATCACTCACGTCACGGTGCGCAACCTGACCGTGGTTGCCGGCAGCTTCTACTACTTCGCCACGGCGATCACGACCCCCTCGCAGGTCGACGTCTGGCAGAACGTGAAGCTGTCGAACGGCACCACGATCCCCACCGCCGAAACCTACGGCTGCGGGGCCTGGACGTCCTGCAACTGATCGAGGGACTTCTCGACACCCCCAGGGGTACCTCGACGCGACTCGGCACCCCCGATAACATTCCGCGCTGTGCCCAGCAGGTCATCGAACGCGGCACCAGAGCCGATCAACCAGGCTGTCTGGTCAGACGCTCGGGCGGTCGCCCGCTTCAGCCGTGCACAGGGCTGGATCGATCCGTCGGAACACCGACTCATCGAGCGGATCACGGCTGCTCGGCCCGATGCGAAGGTGCTCGACATCGGCGTCGGTGGCGGCCGCACCGTCGCACTCCTGGCACCGCGGGTGCGGCACTACGTCGGGATCGACTTCATCCCCGCCCTGGTCGAGGCGTCCCGCGTGCGGTTTCCCATCAATGACATCCGCGACGGCGACGCCCGCAAGCTCGAATTCGACGACGGCGAGTTCGACATCGCCTTTTTCAGCATCAACGGGCTCGACTCCATCGGGCACGACGATCGAGCGACCGCCCTGTTGGAGATCCGTCGGGTACTGAAGGACGACGGCGTCTTCCTCTTCTCGACCCACAACTACGACGGTCCGGGACGAACCGATCGTCCGTGGCACCTCCCGCCGATGACCCTGCGACAACCGCGGTCCTCGATACGCGACCTGTTCCACCGCACCCTGCACCTGCGTCGATCGCTGGCCCACTACCGGGCACTGCACGGCGCCGGCGAGCGCGGCCACGGCTGGGCGGTCGAGACGAGTGGCGCACACGAATTCGGGATCCTGGTCCACTACATCCGTCGGTCGGCCATCGAGGACGAACTCCGCGGCGCATGGTTCGAAGGCGCCGTCGAGATCTGGGACGACCGCACCGGCACCCTCGTCGACGCGGCCTCGACGAATCGGTGCTGGTACTACAACGTCCTCGTCAGCTGCCGCTGACGTTCACCGGCTCGACGGATGACTAGCGGCCGGACGACGCGGCGCTGGCGGCCGGGCTCTCGGAACCCTCGGCGAGCCGCACGACCTCGACGCGCCGCTCGGAGCGGCGGCGGGAGAGGAAGTCGGCGAGCAGGCCGGATCCGATGGTGAGCACCATGCCGAAGCCCCCGACCGCGACGAGGATCCGCACGGTACCGGTGAACACAGTCGTGGCGCGATCGGCGCCGACCACGGTGCCGGTCTTGATGAAGTAGCGCGAGTCGGTGCCCTGCGCGGTCTGCAGGGAGAGGAGCTGGTCCTGGATCTGCTTGGTCAACAGCCGCGTGCCGTTGATCGCATCGGTGCGCGACGACGACTCGGCGTCGACGTCGATGATCGGTCCTCGGTAGAAGTCACGATTGGCCGCGATCTCGAAGGTGCCCTTGAATCCCTTCGCCTTCAGCGAATCCTTCACGCCTTCGGTCGAGGTGACCCGCACGATGATGTCGACCACCACCGACAGATCGTTGAACTGGACGAAGGGGTTCTGGTACTGCGCGGGGATCGACGGACTCGCCACGCTCGCCGAGGGCACCGGCGGCGGGTTCAGCAGTACGACCGACGCGCTCGCGCGATACGTCGGCGGCCACTCGATCAGCACCACGACGAGGCCCGACAACGAGAGCAGGCCGACGAGACCGACCACCAGGCGATGTCGCGACAGCAGACGCAGAAGGCTCGCGATGCTCAACGTGTCACCTGTTCAAGCCTTCGAGGTCCCACGGAGGCCCATTCTAGCGTGCCGACCTCCGAACTCGGTGCGCACCGACGACGCGCGTCGGCACCCGCACGCCCGTATCCTCGTCGTATGACGTCGACCGTGGTGGAGCCGCCACGCCCACGCGAACAGCGCGCCGCGCGCACGCGACGGGCCGTCCGGCTGCACCACCTCGTCACCTGGGGAGTGTTCGTCGGTGTCGTCGGCGTCGGCGGCGTCGTCATCAAGTCCCACCCAGTCAAGTATGTATCGAGCGGCGCCATCGTCTTCGTTGGTTCCGAGACGATCACCGAGCGCGAGGCCCGCAGTGACGAGAAGGTCGACCCGTCGACCCAGAGCGTCCTGGCGCGTTTCGGCAACCCGACCGTGGTCGCCGACATCTTCGCGAGGAAGTACGAGAGTTGGGCCAAGCAGACCGAGCTCGCCCGGGCGGGGCTCCGCGGCACGCTGCTCGTCACGACCGCGACGAACGTCTCGAGTGACACGCCCGACCACGGTCCGGTGATTGTGTTCGCGGTGTCCGGCGACGACCCGACCGACACTGCGAAGGGCGTCGTGATGACGATCGCCGACCTCCAGAAGGAGCTGGCAAAGTGGCAGAAGGGTGCTGACCCGAGCCTCTCGGTCAGCATCTCGACCGTCACGCCGCCCAGCCCCGGCCTTCCCGCGTCGGGCAGTCGTTCGCGCGCGGCCGTCGGCGTCGTCGCGTTCGCGGCCCTGTTCGCCTGGTTGGTCGGTCTCGCCGACCGCGAACGACGCTCTCGGCGAACACGCCGCACGGCGTCCGAATCCATCGACTCCTCGCATTGAGCGCCCGTGGGTGGGCGCTGCTCGCGGTCGTGACGCTGTGCCCGGTCGCGATCGCCGCGTCCGACTCGGGGCCCGCCCTCACGACCGAGCCCGCGCCGGCGCGGCTGATCCCGGTCGTCGGTCGCGGCGCTCCGGGCGACGTCGGCCTCACCGTGCCGGTCGCGGAGCTGTCGAGATGGAACGGTCCCGCGACGATCACGCCCACCACCCTGGGCGTCGTCGACGGTGTGCTGACTCGCCAGTTGTTCACGTCGACGATCTACGTTCGCGGCAACGTCACCATCACCGACTCGAAGTTCGCGTCGGACGACTACGACCACATCGTCGTCCAGGGCACGGCGACGCCCGGACCGGTGTTCTCCCACATCGAGATCGACGGGCTCCGCTCGACGACGCACAACGACGACATCGGGATCACCAACTCGCGCAACGACGAGGGCGACGCCGGCGCGTTCACGCTCGACCGAAGCCACTTGTACCAACTCAACAACGGGGCGCGACTCGACTCGAATGCCGTGGTCACCAACACGCTGATCGACCACCTGTCGGTGGCCCACGGTTCACACACCGACGGGATCGAGATCTACTGCGGCTCCGACATCACGATCGACCACACCACGATCGACGCCACGAACCCGGGTGGATCCGACGTCAACGCGGCGATCGAGACCCAGGGCGACGCGGACAGCGGCGGCTTCTGCCCGGTCAGCAACCTGACGTTCAGCAACGACCTGTTCTCCGGCGGCACCGCGACCTGGCGCCTCGATGACGAGAAGATCACCCACGTCACGGTGCGGAACCTGACCATCGTCACCGGCAGCTACCGCTACTTCGCGACGTCAGTCGTCGATCCGTCACATGTCGATGTCTGGGAAAACGTGATGCTCTCCGACGGCACTTCGATCCCGACCGCCGAGACCTACGGCTGCGGAGTCGACACCTCGTGCCGCTAAACTGGCGGATGGACAGGCACGTGTTGTTGGCCGCAGGTTCGTCGGCTTCGCCGACACGCCGCTCTCTCGATGGAGCCTGCCGCCTTCGGCACAGGCTCTAGCCTGGAACTCTCGGGTTCGGGCGATGAACGAGGAATGACGATGTCGAACACCACCGAGCCGACCACGTTCGCGTTCGATCCGGCGACGCTCACGCCGATCGCCGAAACGCTCCATCCCTCCTTCGTCTCGGCACAGCCGTTCAGCCACGCGGTGATCGATGGTCTGCTCCCCGACGCGGTGCTCGACGCGGTGCTCGACGAGTTCCCCGAGCCCGAGCAGGTCCCGTGGCAGACGTTCGACCAGGCAACGGAGGTGAAACTCGCGCTCGCCGACACCACCCAGATGGGGGTCGCGACGCGCAACCTCTTCGCCGAGTGCAACGGCCACGTGTTCATCGACTTCCTCGAGCAGCTGACTGGCATCACCGGCCTGATCCCCGATCCGCACTACTCCGGCGGGGGCCTGCACCAGATCCGTCAGGGCGGGTTCCTGAAGGTGCACGCCGACTTCAATCGCAACAAGCGGCTGCAACTCGACCGTCGCCTCAACGTGCTCATCTACCTGAACCGCGACTGGAACGAGTCGTACGGCGGCAACCTCGAACTGTGGAACCTCGACATGACGGCGGCCGAGCAGACGGTCGCTCCGGTCTTCAACCGTCTCGTCGTCTTCGCGACCACATCGACCGCCTATCACGGCCATCCCGATCCGTTGACCTGCCCGACCGATCGGGCGCGACGATCGATCGCGCTCTACTACTACTCGAACGGTCGTCCGAGCGTTGAGGTCGAACGCGCCCACAGCACGCTCTTCCAAGCGCGACCGGGCGAGGTGGTCCGCCGTTCGGCGCGGGATTCACTGCGCCGTTGGGTACCGGAGCCCATCCGCGACTGGGTCGGCTCGCGACGACGATGACTGACATCCGCGAGCGCTCGGGACCGTCCGGTGTCGTTCCGGGGGTGACCCTGTCGACCGGCGACCGGTCCGCGGCCCTGCTGATCCTCGAGATCTTCGTCTGGTTGCTCGCGGTCCTGCCGTCGCGCCTCGTCGTGCCGCAGGTCGGTTACTTCGGCTCGCCCGCGTCGTTCGCCGGCCTGCTCGCGTTCTTCCTGTGGGCCAGCGGAGCGGTACGTCCCGAGCTCCTCGCCCGCAAGGCGGTCGCAGTACGTGTCGGCGTCGCCGTCTTCTGGATTCCGCCGCTCATCTCCTACGCCGTCCTGCACCTCAACACCGTGCCGACCGACGAGGTCAACGCCGCCGACCGATGGCTCCTCTTCTCGCTCGTCTGGTCAGGCGTCGCGCTCCTCGCCGCCGAGGGCCTCCGATCACGCGAGGAGGCCATCCGGCTGTTGCGCGTCGTGGTCGCCGGCGCGAGCTTCAGCGCGGCCGTCGCCATCGCCCAGTCGCGTCTGAGCTTCGACTTCACGACGGCGGTCGCCGAGAAGGTCCCGCTGCTGAAAGCCGATGGCGCGCTGCAATCGGTGCTCAGCCGCGCCGGCCTCAACCGCCCGGCCGGCACGGCGACCCATCCGATCGAGTTCGGCGTGATGCTCTGCATCACGCTCGGCTTCGCGCTGGTCCTCGCCTTCCACGACAAGGAATGGCCTGCCAAGCGACGGTGGCTCGCGTTGGGGCTGATCGGCCTGGGCATCCCCATGGCGGTCTCGCGCTCCGCGATCCTCGGCGGCGTGATCGTCCTCTTCTTCTGGATGGCCAACGCCGACAGGGTGCAACGGCGTGTCACCGCGGTTGCCGTCGCGTTCTGCGCGGTGGGTGTCTTCATGACCTCGCCGGGCCTCATCGGATCACTCGCGGGTTACTTCAAGAACGCCGGCACCGACGACAGCATCACGACCCGAACGTCTGACTACGGGGCCGTCGCCAAGTACATCCGCAACTCGCCCCTCATCGGACGCGGACCCGCGACCTTCCTGCCGAAGTACCGCATCCTCGACAACACGTGGCTCACGTTCACGATCGAGGTCGGCTTCATCGGGGTTGCCGGATTGCTCATCTACTACTTCACCACCGCCCGTCTGGGTGGCGCACTCAAACGGTCGACCACCGATCCGATGACCCGAGCGATCGGTCAGGCGTGCATCGGGCTGAGTCTGCTCATCACCATCGAATCGGCGACGTTCGATTTCTACGCCTATCCGATGGATCCCGGCTTCCTCGCGACTCTGATCGGGATCGCCGGCGCTCTGACGGTCATCTCGACGACCGAGCGTGCCGTTGCGGAGGGCGGGGTCGACGCCGCGGCCGCGGCCGCGCTCACGCCGCGACAACGGAGGCGCGCGGCGACCGCCGACTCGTTGGCGATGCGGCGACGCAACTGGCCCCCGCGGCGATGAGCCGTGAGGGCGTCGAACGGCAACAGGACGACCCGCCGTCGGACGAGACGGTCAGCCCACGCACCGCGCTGAAGTGGAGTCTGGTCGCGCAGATGTGCGCCAGAGCCGGACAATTCGGTCTCGGCCTGGTGCTCGCGCGGTTGCTCACACCTCAGCAGTACGGCACGTACACCGTCGCTCTCGGCTTCTTCCTCATCCTGTTGACGGTCGACGACTTCGGTCTGTCGAAGGGACTCGTGCGCTGGCCGGGTCGTTTCGACGAGGCCGCGGCGACGGGCCGCACGCTCGGACTGTGCAGTGGCATCGCCATCTACGGGGCCGCCTTCGGTCTCGCGCCGGTGATCGCGGACATCACCTCGACGCCCGGCGCCACGCCGGTCATCCGGGTGCTCTGCCTCGGCGTGCTGCTCGACTCCGCCATGCAGATCGTGCCCGGAGCGTCGCTGCAGCGCGCGTTGCGACAGGACCTCTGGGTCGTGGTCGAGTTGAGCCGGATCATCGTGCTCGCCTCGGTCACCATCTCTCTCGCCTGGGCCGGATGGGGCGTGTGGTCGCTGGTGTGGGGATCGCTCGCCGGGCAGTGCGCTCTCTCTCTCGTGACGACGCTGCTCGCCAAGGTCCCGATGCGTTACGGCTTCGACCGACGAATCGCCACTGAGCTCCTCCGCGTCTCCGCTCCGTACTCGCTCGCTGCGCTCGTCAGCGCGGCGCTCCTCAACGTCGACTACCTGGTGATCGGACATCAGCTCGGCACCGTCGCCGTCGGCGTGTACCTGATCGCGTTCAACGTCTCGAGTTGGCCGACCAACCTCGTGGGACAGGCAGTGAGGGCGGTCTCGATCCGGAGTTTCTCCGAGATCGAGCAGCAGGGTGGCGACGTCGGCGAACGCGCCCGACGTGCACTGCTGCTCCTCTTCGGCGGCGCACTCCCCTTCGCCGCCGTGCTGATCGCCATCCCCGAGCTCACCATCCGAACGCTCTACGGCAGCCAGTGGGTATCGGGCGCGTCGGCCCTGCACTTCCTGGCGCTCCTGTCGATCGTGCGCCTCATCGACGGGCTGACCGACGACCTGTTCTTCGCCTGTGGCCACTCCGGTTGGATTCTCGCCAAGAACGTCGTCTGGGTCGTGTTGCTGATCGTTGCGTTGAACATCGGGGCGTCGGTCGACCGACTCCGCGGCGTCGGCATCGGTCATGCGGCCGTCGCGGTGGGTGTCGTCCTTCCCGTCGTCTGCGTGCTGCTCGCCCGCCTCGGCGTGTGGCGCCGCGAGCTGTTCTCGCTCGCGGCGGCCATGTCCGTCGCGGCGGCCGTCGCGGGAGGCGGGTGCTGG